>NZ_JAIQZM010000009.1:23552-206492 GCF_023333595.1 Argonema galeatum A003/A1 | reverse complement strand
GTAGAGACGTTTCATGAAACGTCTCTACAATGTTTAGGCCAAAAATTCTCATGGGGTAACCAACCCGGATTTGGTATTATCCGTCAGATGGCCCAAAGTCGAGTCGCGTGCGTAAACGATCTACTTAACTTACCTATTCTGCTAAATTACTACCCACGATAGATGTACTTTTTCTCACTTTGTTGCAAATATTTACCAAATCTTTATATATACAGCGGCTTGCAGCCGCTGATGGTACACTAAAATGATTTTCTTCATAGCGTAGGGGCGAAGCCCGCCCCTACAATTTACCTGTACCTCACCCACTCGCAAGCCGCTGTATGTGTATTTTCTTTATAACTGTAAAGTAGGATGGGCGCTGCCCACCCTACAAATTTTAAACTTGCACCATGCCACCAGCGGCTTGAAAACGGGCGCGTGCCTTTTTCCAAGCTTGAGTTGCCTGAATTTTTTCCTGACGGTTTTCGCTGTTTTGAACTTGGTTATAGCGCTCTTGGGCTTGGTTATAAGCGGTGCGAGCGGCTTCCAGATTGATGGTATCGCTCTTTTCGGCACCGTTAACCAAAATGGTGACGCGATCGCTTTCCACTTCTGCAAATCCGCCCATCAGAGCAATAGCTACCCAATTTTTATCTGGGCGAACTCGCATCACACCGATATCCAAAGCCGTCAAAAGTGGTGCGTGTCCACTCAGAATACCCAATTGCCCGGTTGTGCTGGGCAGAATCAATTCCTGGGCTGGGGAATCCCAGACTGTTTTGTCTGGTGCAATTACACGAACAGTTAAAGTCATAAGTTGTCAGTTGTCAGTTGTCAGTTGTTAGTTATCAGTTGTCAGTTGTCAGTTGTCAGTTGTGTTTTTTCTTGACCGCTGACTACTGACTACTGACTACTGACAGTTCGATTACTTACCAGACTTGATCTTTTCGGCTTTGGCGATCGCTTCTTCGATCGTACCAACCATATAGAAAGCCTGCTCCGGCAGAGCATCCAATTCCCCAGAGAGAATGCGTTGGAAGCCTTTGATCGTTTCTTCCAGCTTCACATACTTACCGGGAGAACCAGTAAACACTTCTGCCACAAAGAACGGCTGGGACAAGAACCGCTCGATCCTACGCGCACGAGCCACTGTCATGCGATCGTCTTCTGACAGTTCATCCAAACCTAGAATGGCGATGATGTCTTGCAGTTCTTTATAGCGTTGCAGCGTGGATTGCACAGCACGGGCGGTGTTGTAGTGTTCTTCACCGACAACGCTCGATTGCAACATGGTGGAAGTGGAATCCAGCGGGTCAACTGCTGGGTAAATTCCCTTTGACGCCAAACCGCGAGATAGCACCGTGGTAGCATCCAAGTGAGCAAAAGTGGTTGCCGGTGCGGGGTCGGTCAAGTCATCCGCAGGTACGTACACAGCTTGAATAGAAGTGATCGAACCTTCGTGGGTAGAGGTGATCCGCTCTTGCAAAGCACCCATTTCGCTAGCTAGAGTGGGCTGATATCCCACAGCGGAAGGCATCCGACCCAGAAGTGCGGATACTTCAGAACCAGCTTGCACGAAGCGGAAGATGTTGTCGATGAACAGCAGCACGTCTTGCTTGTTGACATCGCGGAAGTATTCCGCCATTGTCAGAGCAGACAGACCAACGCGCATCCGGGCTCCCGGTGGCTCGTTCATCTGACCGTATACCAGCGCTACCTTAGATTCGCCGATATTTTTTTCGTTAATGACCCCGGATTCCTTGAATTCGTTATAAAGGTCATTACCTTCGCGGGTGCGTTCGCCCACACCGCCAAACACGGACACACCGCCGTGAGCTTTGGCGATGTTGTTGATCAGTTCTTGGATGATCACGGTTTTGCCCACACCAGCACCGCCGAACAGACCAATCTTGCCACCCCGACGATAGGGAGCCAACAGGTCTACTACTTTGATACCAGTTTCAAAAACTGAGGGTTTGGTTTCCAATTCCGTCATCTTGGGGGAAGGACGGTGGATGGGGAAAGTTTCCGTGGTATTGACTGGGCCGAGGTTGTCAATTGGTTCGCCCAGGACGTTGAAAATCCGACCCAATGTACCGGCACCAACTGGTACGCTGATGGGTGCGCCGGAGTCTACTGCTTCCATACCGCGCACCAACCCATCGGTGGTACTCATCGAAACGGCGCGTACCTGGTTATCGCCCAGCAGTTGCTGTACTTCGCAGGTCACGGACATTTCTTGTCCGGCGGCGTTTTTGCCTTCAATCTTGATGGCGTTGTAAATCTGCGGCATTTTGCCGGTGGAAAATTCAACGTCTACAACGGGGCCAATAATCTGGGTAATGCGCCCAACGTTTTTATTGTCTGTGGTGGCTACCATGCTTACGCCTATCTTTCAGATACGGGAAATTGGTTTTAACATTTAGCAATGCCATTTTTCAGATTACCACCGAACGCGATCGATCTACGGGTTATGGCTCTAGCACTTCCATCTTTCCCCAAATCCCTTCCCTAAAAGAAACCGGGTTTCTGGGCCAACGATAAAGAAACCCGGTTTCTCAAAGAAACCGGGTTTCTGGGCCAACGATAAAGAAACCGGGTTTCTGGTCTAACCAAATAAGCGCAGAACGCACAAGCGCTGCACTTCCAGCTTTGAAACCGAGGAAATACAGATAATAATCAAAAAAATCTGGTGTGATTTCCAGCTATTATCAGCCTGGCCTATACTAATAGACCTCTCCAAAAAAGAATGTAGAGACGTTGCATGCAACGTCTCTACAAGGGGTTCAGCTAACGCACCTTTAATTTCTGGAGAGGTCTAATGAGTAAAAAGTTAAACCAGCCATCTAAAGGCAACATCCTTGTCCAAGCGAGATACCCGACTTCTTTGAGAAGTCGGGTATCTGTGTACCTCACTCACCTGAAAAGCGCTGTATGTTGAACAACAAGTCTGCTAATCTCTAGTAAACTTATTGAGCAAATACCTAAACCATGAGGTCTTTCCCTATTTATTGCCTCATGGTGGGGAAAAGTTAACTTTGAATCATTGTGATTCCACCAAACCCAAATATGAGTATCAAGAATAATCACAAATCATTTACCTCAACATCTTGATTCATTTCCCAATCATCGGTAGAAATAGCGGGTTCATTAGGATCTGCTAAATAAGAATATGGTTGCATTTCCCTAAGAGGATTAAGGGCAAATTTGCTTTGGCTTTCTGAAGTATAGGTTATTTCACCCAACTTTTCTGGGAGACTTTCTCTCAAAATGGCAGAAGCTAGTTCTTCAAAAGACATTTTTTTTAAAGCAGCTGCTTTAATTAGAGATTCTTGAATTTCTTGGCTGATGTAAATATTAGTACCAATCATTGTTAAATTTTTTTACTTTCTTTGGGTGGCGATCGGACTAGAGAATATTCTGCGAAATATCCTTAATTATAATCGGAGTTGGGAAAAGTGCGATATGCCTACGGCACACTGCGCGATCGCATTTTATCCATTTCACCAAAAAGCGATCGCACTTGCATCCCCTGACCCATATCTTGCACCTTTCTCAGTCAGGCTTGAGAAACCGGGTTTCTTGAACACCCATCATAAAAGCGCGATCGCACCAAACATTCTTTACTCAGACACCCCAGAAACCCGGTTTCTTTGAGAAACCGGGTTTCTAGCGCCATTGCATCATCCCCCCAAAAAAATAGCCGTGCTTTCCACTGGGAAAAACACGGATTATGCTTTAATTGGTTTGACAGGTTTGTTGCAACTGTTATCCTAACCTTTCTGTTCGTCGATTCGTTTAGGTGGTTAGATTATGCTTTTGCTGTCGCTTTCTGCTGCTGTTTGCGCTTCAGCATAGAAGCAGCACCTATTGCACCTAGCCCCAACAGACCGATTGCGGAGGTAGGTTCGGGCACAGATTTCGATCCAATGGTTAAGTTGTCAATTTCAATATAGCCATTGGTAGTGGAGCCTCCGTTTGCAAGCCCAATGTGAATACCTTTAATGCTTTTCTCAGATGTGATGCCCCAAAAACCTTGCCCTGATGAAGCCAAGGAAAAATCTTGCGTGCTATCGTCTCCTAAGATGACATGAGCAAAGTAGTTAGTACCAGCAAAAATATCAAAGCCTGCCCCAAATACACCAAGTGAATTTCCTACTGTTGTTTGGGTAAAATCTAGCAAGAAAGAACCGTTACAGCCAGCGCAGTATTTATGACCGAAATTTTGTTCCACGATCAAGTTCCAGTTGTTCCAGCCAGTGGTATTGTATTGGGTTTCGCCAAGTATGCTACTCATCTGAGCATCCGAATGAATATCAACAGTTGACCCGTTAATAACATCACCATTTAAGTAAGCTGGGTTTTCGTAATCATCAACAACCAAAGTGTCCAGTTCGTTCTGAAAAGATGTCCGCTCGCTGAAGAGACTGTAAGCTTGTGCATGTTGCGCCACCAATCCTGTTCCTAAAGCAACAACTGCTGCACTTGCTGTAGCCATCGATAACTTTTTCATCATAGTTGAGGTAGCCATTTTTCCGATCTCTCCAAACAAATTAAGGTTGACAGTGAGAATTACTCTAGAAGTAGGATTCGCGAAAACCTTCGGATTAGTAGAAACTACCCATCAATATCTGTAAAACTTACTGTAGTTAGGTAATTTCGCGCTCATCTGAGTGTTACCACTGAAAACAGATTGGCATACCCCGATCGGTCTTGTCAGTACTTTGAGCCAATCTTCATCAAAAAAATATATTTAAAGATAGATAAAAATATCGCTAACAGGACTCAAAACTCAGCCAAAATACTGATGATCAGAGGCTTTCATCCGTCATAATACGTAAAAAGTTGTGCTAAGACTCGATAAATTTGGCAAATAGGTATTGACAAATGCAAATTCTGTGCATCCACACTTACGTGAATGTCACCCACAGGCGAATTTCCGGCAAGATGCCGATCTACGACGTTCTTTCGTCAGTGTGGGGAGGGATACGTAGGCTTTAGCATCTCGGTGGTATAGCTAGGGACTAGGGAAGAAGTGTTTATAATCCGCCAACGTTTCAGGAATTCAGAATGCCTTAACCGACGAGAGCGGTTGCTATACATAGCCCTCTTCTGTCACTCTCCGAAAACATTTGCCATTTCTGAATTCTAGAGCTTTTGTATAGCAAGCGATCGCACTTTAGATTCTTTGCTCACACACCTCAGAAACCCGGTTTCTCAAAGAAACCGGGTTTCTTCAAGCGTCTAGTTGATTTCGTTGTGCAAAGGCAACTGGCGTGTCAACATTAAAGAAACAGTCCAGGAACTAACGGAGGCACTTCTATGAGCGTAACCGTTCCCGTTCAAACGATTAAACTCACTCCAGGCAGCCAGATAACTATCCCTAACCTTTCCTGGCAAGACTTCGAGCAAATTCTGATCGACTTAGGAGAAAAACGCAATAGCCGCATCACCTACTACCGAGGAACCCTAGAAATTATGTCCCCGCTAGCCTTGCATGAACGTCCCCACCGCATTATTGCTTACATTATCACAACAATTCTGGATATACAGGGGCGTAATTGGGAAGATTTTGGCTCAACTACCCTCAAACGTCCAGAAATTGCCGGAATTGAACCCGATACCTGTTTCTACATCCAAAATGCTGACCTAATGCAAGGTTGTACTAACTTGGATTTAAAACAGTATCCACCCCCAGATTTAGCAATAGAGGCGGATGTTACTTCTAGAACTACCTTAGATGCTTATGAAGCGATGGGCGTTCCTGAAGTTTGGATTTACCGTAACCAGCAACTAAAAATTTACTTACTTGTCTTACAAGGCTACACAGAAACATCTATCAGTCCCACCTTTCCCGACTTACCCCTCACCGAACTCATTCCCCAACTGGTGGAAAAAGCGATTAATGAAGGCACCAGTAAAATGCTGCGCGACTTAAGAACTTCTCCCCCTAGCCCCCTCGCCTTTTAGGAGAGGGGGGAATTAAAGTCAAGTGTTGGTAATTATTTTTAATAAGAAAGAGGGTTTTGGTTAGACACCCCAGAAACCCGGTTTCTTTGAGAAACCGGGTTTCTAGCGCCATTGCATCATCCCCCCAAAAAATAGCCGCGCTTTCCACTGGGAAAAACACGGATTGTGCTTTAATTGGTTTGACAGGTTTGTTGCAACTGTTAGCCTAAGCCTTCTGTTGGTGAATCAGTTTAGCTTGTTGGGTTATGCTTTTACTGTCGCTTTTTGTTGCTCTTTGCGCTTGAGCATTGAACCAGCACCAATTGCACCAAATGCCAACAGACCTAGTATTGACAAATGTAAATTATGTGCATACCCCGGTCAGGTGAATGTCACCCGAACCGGGGTACTGTCAGTAGACGTGCTGTACGTGAGGAGCGATCGCATTTCCGTGGTACGTAGAAGCGTAGCAGTTATGTTACATTCACCGAAGTAGATGCGATCGCTTCCCCTCTGACTTTTCGTACGCTTGCTCGTACCACCTCCTTGTCCTCCTATAAGCGGGTAGTACGAGCGCAGCGCTTCTGGCATTGAAACCGAGTAAGTACAATTCTGAGTTAGAGAATATGCTAAAGTCTGACGGCATAAGACACTCTGGACTTACGCATTAGCCCCCCTAACCCCCCAAATCTGGGGGGAACAGGAGCTTACTCCCCCCAGATTTGGGGGCAGGGGGGCGAAACAAGAAATATTGCGTAAGTCCTGACACACTAGAGAGTAGGGGTGCGTGTGCTATAGCTTCAGGTCTGGTAAGCGCGATCGCGTAGTTGGCAGACTGGTTAGCATTCCTAGAAACAATATTGACGATGACAAGCCCGAATATTGGCTACAAAATACAGATAATAATCGAAAAAATATAGTGTGATTTCCAGCTATTATCAGCCTTGCCCATAGAATGAGTAAAAATTTAACCCAGCCATCTAAAGGTAACATTCTTGTAGTTGACGATCAGCCAAATAATCTGCGCGTTTTATCTTCCATGCTCACAAAGCATGGATACCACGTTCGCAAAGCATTAAACGGGCAAATAGCTGTGAGTGCGTGTCAAACAGTCTTACCGGATTTGATATTACTCGATATTATGATGCCAAATATGGATGGTTATGAAGTTTGTCAAGTCCTGAAAGCAGATGAAAAAACTCGCGAAGTGCCGGTGATTTTTATCAGCGCTCTTGATGATGTGTTGGACAAAGTGAAAGCTTTTAGGGTTGGTGGCATAGACTACATAACCAAGCCATTTCAAATTGAAGAAGTTTTGGTTCGCGTTACTAATCAACTGACTATCCAGCAGCAGCATCGCCAACTCACCGAGCAAAATGCAAAATTGCAAAAATTGAACGAAGAACTAGCCTGTTCCAATGCCGAATTAGAACAATTCGCCTACATCGCCTCCCACGATTTACAATCACCCCTACAAGCGATCGTAGGCTACGCCCGTATTTTAAGCTGGAAATACGAAAAAAATCTCGATGACGACGCTAAGCGATACATTGAGCGAATTGTAAATGCAGGATGGCGAATGACGCAACTAATTGAGGACTTGCTAGCCTATTCGAGGGTAGGAACGCGCACTGAAGAGTTTAATCCAACTGATTGCAAAACTGTGTTAGAAGAAGCGCTGGGTAATTTGCGCGAGGAGATTTCCTCAAGCGGTGCAAGCATTACCCATTCGGATCTGCCAACAATAAGGGCCGATCGCACTCAACTGATGCGCCTATTCCAAAACTTGATTAGCAATTCCATTAAGTTTCGCCGTCCCGAAGTTCCGCCCTCGATCGAAATAACGGCACAACCAAAAAACAACGATGAATGGCTAATAGCAGTTCGTGACAATGGCATAGGAATAGAAACCGAAAACTTTGAGCGCATTTTTGAGATTTTTCAACGCCTGCACTCCTATAATGACTACCCCGGTACTGGTATCGGGATGAGCATCTGCAAGAAGATTGTTGAACGCCACGGAGGTCGCATTTGGGTAGAATCTCAGATCGAAGTGGGAACAACTTTTTACTTCACGATTCCTAATGTTTGATGCTATAATTTTTGAATTATGTTATAAAAACCTAAAGTTGAACCGCACTCAACTAGAGCCGAATTTAAAAATGCAAAGACTTTTAGAACTGGATCTTTTCTTTATGCAACAGGGCAAAGTTTACCAAACACTACGAAAACTAGCACAAGCGCTTGAATCGGCTGGAATTGATTACTGTATTATTGGTGGAATGGCTTTAGTTATACACGGTTACGTTCGCGCAACTCAAGATGTAGATATACTGCTAAGCTCGTCAGGACTCGAAGCATTTTGTCGTTTTCTAGTAGGCAGAGGATTTGTTCCTTCTTTTCCAGGTGCAAGTCGGAGTTTTCGAGATACAGTCACCAACGTAACTGTAGAAATTTTAATAACAGGCGAATTTCCAGGAGATGGCAAACCAAAGTCTGTTTCTTTTCCCAATCCGGCTACAGTCACTGTAGATAGGGAGGGCATAAAAGTGATTGCCATAAACAAATTGATTGAACTCAAATTAGCATCTGGAATGTCTGCGCCTGACAGATTAAAAGACTTGGCAGATGTCCTAGAATTGATTCGAGAATTGCAACTGCCTGCTAATCTTACAGAAGAACTTGACGAATCAGTTCAAGCAAAATACAACGAACTCTGGACAGCAGTAGAACAAGCCAAAGGGTATAGCTAGGGTAGGGTTTACCGATATCAATACAGGGGATCTGCTGCGAGCAAGTCTACTACCAATTTGCTATCCAATGGTTTTGAGAACAAGTATCCCTGACCGAAGCCACAGTTTAGCGTTCTGAGTTTGGCTAGCTGTTGGGGGGTTTCGACGCCTTCTGCGATCGCACTCATACCCAGCGTATGAGCAATGCTGATAATAACCGGAACAAGCCCCAAACTTTCAGGATTATTATCTATAGGGTTAATGAAAGAGCGGTCAATTTTCAGGGTATCAACAGGCAGACGATTTAAATAACTCAGAGAGGAATAACCAGTTCCGAAATCATCAATACTCAACTGAATTTGACGGTTTCTAAGTTCTTGGAGAATCCCCGTAACCGAGCCATCTTTGTCCATTATTGCACTTTCAGTAATTTCTAGTTTTAAACTTTGGGGACTTAGTTGAGTTTCGTGAAGAATTTGGTCGATATGAGCGATCAAATTGGGTTGTGAGAATTCCGGTACAGAAAGATTGACGCTCATAGTTAGATGGTCTTGAGCAAGTTTTTGTTCTTGCCAAATGCGTAGCTGCTGGCAAGCTGACCGCATTACCCAAGTGCCAATAGAAGTAATCAAACCCGTTTCTTCTGCCACAGGAATGAAGTCCCCTGGAGAAACAAAACCGCGAGTAGGATGCTGCCAGCGTACTAGAGCTTCAAACCCAGCAATTTTGCCCGTGGCAAGTGCTACGATCGGCTGATAATACACGACAAATTCTTGCCGTTCGATCGCCCTGCGAAGGTCAGTTTCTAGCTGTAAAAGCTCAAGTGCTTCCTGGTGCATGGTTGGGTCAAAAACGTGATACCGGGCTTTCCCCGATGCCTTAGCGCGATACATTGCCGTATCGGCGTCCCGCAGTAAATGTTCTGGCTGGTTATACCGAATATTTCCCAGTACAATGCCAATACTAGCAGTCATAAATACCTCGCGTTTATCCAAATAGAAAGGGCGAGATAGTTCCCCAAGAATTCGCTCTGCGATCTCGGTAACGCTGCTGGCATCTTTGATATCTTCTACCAGAAGAGTGAACTCATCGCCACCTAACCTCGCGAAGGTATCAACTGGTTTGAGGAATGCTTGCAATCGATTAGCGATCGCAGTCAGCAATTCGTCTCCTACTAAATGACCGAGAGAATCATTGACGATTTTAAAGCGATCGCAATCTAAAAACAGAACGGCAAACTGATAAATTGACTGTTCCTTAGCACGCTTAAGAGCCTGTTTCAAACGCTCCATAAACAAAGCCCGGTTGGGCAAACCAGTCAGGGGGTCGTGCAGCGCTATATGCAAAAGTTGCTTTTCGAGCAGCTTGCGTTCGGCAATTTCCTGCTGAAGTTCTTGATTTGCTAATTCTAGTTCAAAAGAGCGCTCTTTGAGCTGATTGGTGCGCTCTTTAACCTTAAATTCAAGTTCTGCGTTCAGTTGGAGAATTTTAACTTCTGCTGTCTTTAGAGCCAGTTGATTTTTAACGCGCATTAAAACTTCTTCAAACTGAAACGGTTTGGTGATGTAATCTACACCCCCAACACTAAAAGCTCTTACCTTGTCTAACACCTCATCTAGAGCGCTCAAAAAAATCACCGGAATTTCGTTAGTTTGCGGATCGGCTTTAAGTATTTGGCAAACCTCGTAGCCATTCATGTGCGGCATCATGATGTCGAGCAAAATCAAATCCGGTGCTTTTGCCCTAGCTGCCTTCAATGCCGTCTGCCCGTTCATTACGCAGCGAACTTTATAGCCCTGATCTATCAACAGTTCGGATAAGAGGTGTAGATTCTCTGGCGTGTCGTCAACAAGTAGAATATTGCCTTTTGGTGTAGATGCTCGAGCGCTAATCATTTTATGATATACCTTTTACCTGTTATTTATTTGATAATTTGTTCTGTTACATCGGTAATTTTTTCAAATTGAAAGCTATTAACCAAATCCGTCAAAGCCTTAAACAGCATAGCATTTGAATTTGTAATTTGCTCGGCAAGGCTGAAAATAAACTCGCCATCTGCCTCGATCGCAGCTTGATGTAAAGCCGCGACCCACTCAGCAGACATATCTTGGAAGGATGAAACAGCGAGGATGTAGGGCGAACTTCCTGAAAGGTAGGATAAATCTGCTGTTTGGTCTTCTGCAATCTGCTTTTTGTCTGACAAAGACTCTTCATAAAGATACCGTACCCCTAGATATTGAGCTATCTTTTCAAAGATTATCTCCTCTCGGAAAGGCTTGCGGATGAAGTCATCGCAGCCTGCTGATAAAACAGACCTTCGTTGCTCTTCAAAAGCACTGGTAGTTAGGGCGACAATCGGTGTCGCCTGACCTTTCGATTGCGCTTTGATACGTTTGGTGGCTTCATATCCGTCCATACTCGGCATCTGCATATCCATAAAAATTAGGTGGGGTGACCAGCTTGACCACAGGGAAATTGCTTCATAACCGTTGGCGGCTTCGCGCACGAAGAAGCCAACCGACGCCAGCAGTTTGACTAATAGGATGCGGCTGACTTTGACATCTTCAACTACCAAGATGCGATATTCAGGTTGGTTGAGCGCTAAGCCAATTACCTTGCGGGTTTCCTGAATCGTCTGAACTTCGTGGAATTGAGCTAAACCGCTCTGGATATTAAATGTAAATTTTGTTCCTATACCCACTACACTGCTAACAGTGATATCTCCTCCCATAAGTTGCACAAATTTTTGGCTGATGGCTAAACCCAATCCAGTTCCTTGTTGAGACTTTCGACCAGTTTCTGTTTGTCCAAAGGCTTGAAATAACTTGTTTATCTCTTCTGGGGCAATACCGAAGCCAGTATCTTCTACTTCAAACAAAATTGTTATTTGTCCTTTGTCATCGGTCATTTGTGCAAATTCTTTTACTAATGACGAAGGACTAATGACCAATGACACGCGAAGCGTTACACTACCTGCTTCGGTAAATTTGATGGCATTCCCCAACAGGTTAATCAAAACTTGTCGCAATTTAATTTCGTCGGTTCGCACATATTGAGGAAGGTCTGGGGCATATTCAATTAGGAGTTTTAAGCCTTTATTTGAGGCTTTCAATTGCAACATTTCTGACAGGATGTTAAGCAGGCGAATTAAGTCAAAGGTTTTTTCATTTAAGGTTGTCCTGCCAGCTTCTATTTTGGACATTTCTAAAATGTCGTTGATTAATGATAGCAAATGCTCGCCACTGCGATTGATGATTCTCAGATGTTCTTGCTGCTCTGAGTTGAGGGATGAATCGCGGTTCATTATTTGCGTAAAGCCCAGGATAGCATTCAGTGGCGTCCGCAATTCGTGGCTCATATTGGCGAGGAATTCGCTCTTGGCGCGATTGGCGGCATCGGCAGCTTCTTTGGCTTTTTGCAGTACTTCTTCTGCCTGCTTGCGCTCTGTGATGTTTAGTCCAGCACCACGGAAACCGACAACATTACTGTTACAGTCCAACAGTGGAATTCCACTTATTTCTTCCCAAATTATCTTCCCTCTGGGGGTGATATGACGGTGTTCTACTTTAAAGGTGCTTTTTGTTCTAGCGGCGTCGCGCAATATATTGTCAACTTTTTCTTTGTCTTCTTGAGGCATGAATTCAAGCGGCGCACGTCCGATTAATTGTGGCGGTGCATATTTTTTAATCGATTTGACTCGATCGGTAACGAAGGTGTAGATGGCGTTGATATCCATTTCCCAGAGATATTCTCCCACTGCTTCGGACACATCGCGAAAACGCTGTTCGCTTTGCCGCAGTTTTTCTTCTGCCTGTTTGCGATCGGCAATTTCAGTTTTGGCTTGTTCAAACAGGGTGCATTGCTGGATGGCGATCGCCAGTTGCACGCATAACTGTTGGAGGGATTCTATCTCTGATAAGTGCCACTCCCTTTCGCCTTGACAGTTGTGGGCAATTAGCAGTCCCCATAACCGATTTTGGATAAAGGATTTTGAATTTACGATTGTTTCTTCCGCATACAGGATGGGGACTACTAGGTTAGCTTTCACCTCAAATGTACTGAGCAGATCTAAGTGGCACGGATCGAGATCGGATTTTTGAATATCTGCGATCGCTGCGATGCGACCTTGCTGATATAGGGGGACATAGGTGTTGATAAAGCAATTGTCTTTAATCTCAGTTGCCAAAGTAGATGTCCACCCCTCGCCTACCGACTCGACAGCTACAACCCCACTCCAATCGGGGTTAAAGCGATAAATGATTGTCCGGTCAGTTGACAAAAACTCTCGCACTTCCCGCACAGCAGTTGTGAGGACTTCCTCCAGATTGAGAGAGGAACGAATGCGTTCCAGAATTGCCCCCACGAGCTGCGATCGCTTTAATTGCTGCCGCAAGGCCATTTCTGCCTCCCGGCGCACCCGAATTTCTTGTTGCAGCAGTGCGTTTTGCTCTGCAAGTTGTTTTTGCAGCTTCTGCAAGCGGAATTGATTTTCGACGCGAGCCAAAACCTCTTCAACTTGAAACGGTTTGGTGATATAGTCTACTCCGCCAATAGCAAAAGCTTTCACTTTATCTAGCGCTTCATACAAAGCACTAATAAAAATAATGGGTATATCGCGAGTTAGTTCATCTGCTTTTAGCCGCTTGCCGACTTCATAGCCATCCATTTCAGGCATCATTATATCTAGCAAAATCAAGTCTGGCGGACACAACCGGGCTGTGGACAGAGCCATCGTTCCTTTGGGTACGCATCGGACTCTATAGCCTCGATCGGTTAGTATATTTGATAGCAGGCGCAAGTTATGCAGGGTATCATCAACAATTAGAATATTGTAATTCTTTGACTCGTCTGGAAGGCTGTTCATACTAATCTGGTGATAATTTACACTTAGAATTTTCAAAAGGTATATTTGAAATCCAATTATAGCAGTCAATCGTGAGGGCGATCGCCATCTTGTCAAATTATAGGTAAAATGCTATAATAACATTCATAAATCGCCGATCGAATCTTATGTATTCGAGATATTAAATAATTAATAATTATAAAAAAACCAGAACGATCGGCCCTATGTCCATCAAATCTCTCAATCGCTTAGTTGCCAAAATTTCTGGAAAAGTCCCCCTCCGCACCGTCCTGATTGTCCCCTTTATGCTGCAAATCTTTGCCGCCGTGGGATTGACGGGATATCTCTCATTTAGAAACGGACAAGAGGCAGTCAGCGATCTTGTCACCAAGTTGCAAAGCGGAATTAATGCTCGTGTTGCAGACAAAATCAAAACTTACCTAGAAGTACCAAATTCGATCAATAAAAGCAATAGCAGAGCATTTGGGCGCGGTTTTTGGCGTTTCAACGATTTTACTAGCCAGGAACGTCAATTATGGGACGAAACCCAGCTAAGTTCTTGGTCTCCCATGACTATAATCGGATTTGGTACGGCATTAGGAGGACATAGGGCTGTTGAACGTCTTGGCGATGGTACTTTTGTAATTCGAGCAGCGAAAGATGGCGGGGGGCCATATACTACATATACCATAGACGATCGAGGTAATCCAACTAAAGTCATTAGCATTTCCAATTATTTTGATTCTCGGCAGCGACCCTGGTATCAAGTGGCGGTGCAAGCAAAAGGTTCGGCTTGGACTTCCATCTATACCACACATTTACACTGGAGAGTTGCTGTTAGCTCTTGCGGAACCAATCTATGAGGAAAAGACTGGTAAGCTGCTGGGAGTAACTTATGTTATCCGTACTATTGACGAAATAAGTAAATTCCTGAGAACCATTGAAATAAGTCGTTCAGGACAAGTCTTTATTATAGAGCGTGATGGGTCGCTGGTCGCGAACTCAAACAAAGAAAAAGCTTATATTAAAAGCTCTACCATTAAAGATCAAAAACGGCTTTTGGCAACAGATAGCAGTAATCAATTAGTCCGATTCACAGCCAAATATTTAAGCTCGCGCTTTGGTAATTTCAGTAAAATTGACAGCACGCAACAACTTTATTTCATGCTTGATGGCAAGCGCCAATTTGTGCAAGTTTTGCCATTCCACGATAGTCGAGGTCTTAATTGGTTGATTGTCGCGATCGTACCAGAATCCGACTTCATGGAGCAAATCAACGCTAACACCAGAACTACAATTATGCTGTGCCTAGTAGCCTTAATTGTAGCTACATTTGTTGGCATTATTACAGATCGCTGGGTAACACAACCAATTCGGCGCTTAAATGCTGCCGCTACAGCTCTGTATGAGGGAAAATTAGAGGATACATTAGAGGTAGAACGCAGCGATGAACTGGGAAATCTGACTCGCGCTTTTAACCAGATGGCTATTCAGTTAAAAGAGTCCTTTGCCGCTTTAGAAAATGCCAATTCCGAACTAGAAAAAAAAGTCAACGAACGCACTGCCCAGTTACAAAAAGCCAAGTCAGCTGCCGATGCTGCCAACCAAGCTAAAAGCGAATTTTTAGCCAATATGAGCCACGAATTGAGAACGCCGCTCAACGCCATTCTTGGCTTTGCACAATTGATGAACAGCGCCGGAAGCTTGACTCTAGAACAAGAGCAAAATCTCGGCATTATTAGCCGCAGCGGGGAACACCTGCTTAGGCTAATCAATCAAGTGCTAGAATTATCTAAAATTGAAGCCGGTCGCATTACGCTTAATGAAGAAAATTTTGACCTTTATTGCCTGCTTGAGGATCTAGAAGATATGTTTCGTCTCAAAGCAGAGGATAAAGATTTGCAGTTGATATTCGAGCGATCGCCGACTGTCCCACAATACCTGCGAACCGATGAAGTCAAGTTACGTCAAGTCTTGATTAACCTGCTTAATAATGCGATTAAATTTACTGATTTTGGGGGTGTGTCTTTAAAAGTAAAAAGTAAAAAGGCAGATTTTTTTCTTTTTACTTTTGAAGTGGAAGACACAGGCCCAGGTATCGCCCCGGAGGAACTAAACAACCTCTTTAAAGCTTTTGTGCAGACCAAAACCGGCAAAACCAGCCATCAGGGAACTGGTTTGGGCTTGGCGATTAGCCGCCAATTTGTGAAACTGATGAAGGGTGAAATAACTGTCAGCAGTGAGGTGGGCAAAGGTACTATTTTCAAGTTTGACATTGCGATCGCGCAAGTTGATGCCACCGACATCAAAAGCAAACAGTCTCCGCGTCGAGTCATTGCCTTAGAACCCAACCAACCCAGCTATCGCATCCTGATTGTAGATGACCGATGGGAAAATCGCCATCTGCTGTATAAAATGTTGCAGCCGCTTGGCTTTGACCTCCAAGAAGCCAGCAACGGTCTTGAGGCGATCGAAATCTGGTCGAGTTGGCGTCCGCATTTAATCTGGATGGACATGAGGATGCCGGTGATGGATGGCTACGAAGCCACCAAGCACATCAAAACCCACACCAAAGGACAGGCTACCGCCATTATTGCCCTAACTGCCAGCGTTTTTGAGGAAGAAAAAGCTGTTGTCCTCTCAGCGGGTTGCGATGATTTTTTACGCAAACCATTCCGCGAAGCAGACATTTTTGAAGTCATGCACAAACATCTAGGCGTGCATTATATCTACGATGAACCGACAGACTCAGTTGCTTCAACTCAAAAAGAGGGTTGATGATACCACTGCCAACTTACAACTTTTAGTCAATATGTTGACTCAAAAAGGATATAAAGTCCGCCCAGCAATTAATGGCAAACTGGCGCTATCATCGGCGCAGACAGCCCCACCAGATCTGATTTTGCTGGACATCATCATGCCTAACATGGATGGATACCAGGTTTGCGAACATCTCAAAGCAGATGAACGAACTCGCGATGTACCTATTATTTTTATCAGCGCTATTAATGAAGTCTTAGATAAGGTAAAAGCTTTTACGCTTGGCGGAGTAGACTACATTACCAAACCATTTCAATTTGAAGAAGTTTTAGTGCGGGTCGAAACACACTTAACTTTGCGAAATCTCCAAAAGAGTATCAAAGCAAAAAATGACCTTTTGGAAAAAACTTTACAACAACTCCAAGACACTCAAAAACATCTAATCGAGTCTGAAAAAATGGCCGCTTTGGGCAACTTGGTTGCTGGTGTAGCTCACGAAATTAACACTCCCGTAGGTATCAGCGTAACGGCGGCATCTACATTAGCTGAAGATACCAAAGAATTTTACCGAATTTACAAAAGCAACCAAATGAAACGCACCGATTTGGAGACATTTTTAGATACGGCAATAGAAAGTAGTACTATGATTTTAGCTAACCTCAGACGTGCTGCTGACCTGATCGTCAGTTTTAAACAAGTAGCGGTAGATCAATCTAAGGAAATCCGATGCAAACAGCTAATCACCCCAAAATTTTAATAGTTGACGACCAACCGACTAACCTCAAAATTCTGTTCGATTTTTTGCAAGAAGAGGGTTTTCAAGTCTTGATAGCGAAGTCGGGAGAAAGTGCCTTAAAAAAACTGGAAAAAATTTTACCAGACTTGATTTTACTAGATATAATGATGCCGAATATAGACGGATTTGAAATTTGCCGCCGCTTGAAAGCTAAGCCAGAGACTCAAGATATTCCGGTAATTTTTATGACGGCTCTTGCGGATGGGGTGGATAAAGTCAAAGGGTTGAATGTGGGTGGAGTAGATTATATCACAAAACCTATTTTAAAACAAGAAGTTTTAGCCCGTATTAATGTACATTTAAAATTGCGATCGGTGATGCGGCAACTGCAAGAAAAAAATCAATTATTAGAACAGGAGATTGGCGAACGCATCATCGCAGAGAAGGCCCTTAGAGAAAGCGAACAACGCTTCCGCCAGATGGCTAACTGCATTAGCGAATGCTTCTGGATCGCAGATATCCAGATGAGCCAGCTTCTTTACGTCAATCCGGCTTACGAACAAATCTGGGGTCGGAGTTGCGAAAGTGCCTACCAAGAAAGAAATAGCTGGCTCTTTGCTGTCCATCCAGAAGACCAGCAGCAGATTCAAAATTCCAGGGAGCGTCTGTTCCAAGGCGAAGGTATCGAGCAGGAATATCGCGTTATCCGTCCCGATGGCTCAATGGTCTGGATACTCGATCGCACTTTTCCCATCTGGAACGAGTCTGGAGAGATATACCGCTTGGCGGGAATCGCCATTAATATTACCCAGCGCAAACAGGCAGAAGAAGCTTTACGAGAAAGCGAACAACGCTTCCGAGCAATCTTTGAGCAAGCAGCTGTGGCGAGTTCGATATCGGCACCATCGGGTCAGCTTCTCCGAGTCAACCAAAAGCTTTGCGACTTTTTGGGATACACCGAGTCAGAACTGTTGTCGAAGACTTTCCAAGAGCTCACCCACCCAGACGACCTAGAGATGGATCTCAGATATTATCGTCAAGTGTTAACTGGCAAGATTCAAACCTACTCCCTAGAAAAGCGCTACATTCGCAAAGATCGTCGCCTGCGATGGGGAAATCTAACGGTGTCGGGAGTGCTAGACGGGGATGGGGCCATGACCTATCTCATAACTGCGCTTGAGGATATCCAAGAGCGCAAACACGCCGAAAAACAACTGCAATATCGGCTACTGCTAGAAACAGCTTTGGCGGAGGTATCGAGAGAACTTGCCATCAACGAAGCTGCCGATATCGATCGAGTCATGGGAATTCTAGGAGTCGCAGTTGGTGCCAATCACACCTATCTCACCCGTTTCCGTGGCAACAGCACCATAGCTGATATGGTCTATGAATGGTGCGACAGTCAAACTCAACCGCAGATAGAAAATTTTCAAAATGTAGACTCTTCTCTATTCCCTTGGTGGCTGGAAAAATATCTAAAAAATGAAAATGCAGTCATCTCCGATGTTGATGCACTCCCAGAAGCAGCGGAACTTGAAAAAAACCTGCTGAAGTCGCTCGGTGTCTGCTCTGTGCTGGCCGTTCCCATCAACAACCAGTCCGGTCAACCCTGGGGAACTATCGGGTTTGAAAATTTTGGAGAAAATCGCAAAGATTGGTCCGAAGAAGATGTTCAACTGCTGCGAATCGTCGGCGAAATGATCTATAGCTACTGTACACGATCGCAAGCCGTAGCAGAGAAACTCCGTCAAGCCCAATACCAGCAATTATTAGCATCTCTGACTCTGAAAATCCGCGAGTCGTTGTCAATTGAAGAAATTCTCCAAACAACCGTCACGCAAGTTCAAACTACCCTCAATGCCGATCGCGTTTTGTTCTTTCGTCTATTGCCAGAACAGAGGGGAAAAGTTGTTAATGAAGCGGTTGTTTACGGCTTTCCAATTATGCTGTATCGGGTGATAGAAGATGAGGCTTTATTCAATGAATACTTTGAAAAATATCAGCAGGGGGGCATTCACGTTTGTCCTGATGTTGAATCGGCTGGCTTCACCTCTTGCTATCTGGATTTTCTCCAGGGGTATCAGATTCGCTCCAATCTAATTGTGCCTATTCTGGTTCGCAATCAAGTGAATTTGGCCTATAAGCACGACACACAAGATGCAGAATCGACAGCGAATTACCAATCTCAAGCACCAGTGAAACTGTGGGGTTTGCTCTGCGTTCAGCAATGTGGTGAAACAAGGCAATGGACGGATTTGGAAATTGAACTTTTGCAACAATTAGCCAACCAATTAGGCATAGCTCTATATCAAGCTCAGTTACTAGAAAACAAAACCCGCTACTCCCAAGAACTCGCTCGTTCTAATGCCGAACTCGAACAGTTTGCTTATGTCGCTTCCCACGATTTGCAAGCGCCTTTAGGAACTATTGCCAGCTACGCTGAACTTTTAGAAGAACGTTACAAAGATCGACTTGATGCCAAAGCCAATAACTATATCGACAAAATCGTGAGCGGAGTTATCCGAATGCAAAGGCTGATTGACGACTTGCTTTTGTATTCGCGGGTTGGTAGGAGTCAGAAGCCTTTTGAGCCTTGTGACTGCAATCTTGTGTTTGAGGAAGCTTGCGCCAATCTCCAAGCAACCATCCGCAAAAGTCAAGCTTCTGTGACAAAGAGCGAACTGCCAGTAGTAATTGCAGATAATTCTCAACTGGTGCAACTTTTTCAAAACTTAATCGGTAATGGGATTAAGTACCGTCGGGAGGAACCGCCGCTGATTCATGTCAGCGCCTCTGCTCAGGAGGATGCGTGGTTGTTCTCTGTGAGTGATAATGGAATTGGTATCGATCCCAAACAGAGCGATCGCATCTTTCAGATTTTTCAGCGCCTGCACACCCAAAAGGAGTACTCTGGCACTGGCATCGGTTTAGCAATTTGTCAAAAGATTGTTGAACGTCACGGCGGGCTTATCTGGGTAGAATCGGCACCAAATCAAGGGTCAACCTTTTATTTTACTCTTTTGAATAGCAACTTGTGAGATCGTTTATATTGACGAGTTTGACATTATGTCATATCAATTTATAAGACTTACCCATTCGATCGCCGCACCTACTTCTGTAGGGATAATTCATGAATTGCCCCTACATCTAGAAGAAAAAGCGCCTTCTTGCGTAAGTCCTGAATTTATTCACCAACAGACTTTCTTACCTTTAGAAATCGCCCTTAATAAGGACAAAGCATATATTAACACAAAAAAATTCACAATGGTGATAGCTAACGATGATGAGAACGCCTGCTTTTTGATCGAGGAAGCGTTGCAAGAAGTTCCCTTAGCTATGAATATCTATTTCGTGGAAGATGGCGAGGAATTGCTAGATTATTTGTACTGTCGCGGTCAATACGCTTCGCCTAATCTTTACCCGCGCCCAGATCTAATTTTGCTAGACCTCAATATGCCCCGCCTTAATGGGCGAGAAGCACTCAAAGAAATCAAGTCCAATCCTAAATGGCGACATATTCCGATCGTTATACTGACAACTTCACGACAGGAAAAAGACATCTTTAACTGCTATAGCTTGGGCGCAAATTCATTTATAGTCAAACCGCTAACTTTTAAAGAATTGGTCAAAGTAATGACTTGTTTATGTCGCTACTGGTTTGAAATTGTCTCGTTACCATCCGATCCCACTTCATTATAAGGAAGCTGTAGAGACGTTTCATGAAACGTCTCTACAATGTTTGAGCCAGAAATTAAAAGGGGGGTAATAAACCCGGATTTCGTATACAGCCATATTCAGGTGAGTGAGGTACAGAGAAACCCGGTAACTTCTGCTCTCACCGGGTTTATGGGGTAAAGTTATGTAATGTTTTTTTAAGATTTTCTTATTTTTATTATTCAACATATATAAATATGTAATTATATTAACACAGTGTCAATTGGCAGTAATTACCGTTAATGGTGAGCCACAATGGCAAAATTAAATTCAAATACATCACTAAAGTTGTGATGATGCCTGACTCTCCCCTTAAAATTCTTTTGGTAGAGGATGACCCCGCAGATGCCGAACTCATAGAAGAACTCTTGGGGTCATTCGGTAATACTCAGTTTCGTCTAAAAGCGGCCCAGCGTCTGGACGAAGGGGTAAAGTATTTGGTTGAAGGTGACTTTGACGTAATTTTATTAGATTTGTCTTTGCCAGACAGCTTTGGACTGGATACTATAAAGAGCGTGAAAGCACAAGCGCCAACTGTTCCTATTGTAGTCTTGACAGGTTTGAATGATGAAAACATGGCGGTTGAGGCGGTAGGCGCTGGAGCGCAGGATTATCTAGTCAAGCGGGGGTTTGAAAGGGAACTGCTAGTGCGTGCGATGCGCTATGCGATCGCGCGTCAGCGAACAGAAGAGGCGCATCGGTTACAGGCAGAACGAGAGCGGCTTTTGGGCCGAATGATCGAGCGCATCCGCTCAAGCATTGACCTAGAAGACATTCTCCAAACAACGGTAACAGAAGTGCGGCAATTTTTGCAGATCGATCGAGTTGTGATTTACCGCTGCCAATCTTCGATCGCAGAATCCCTCTCACAGGCCGACGGTGCAGTCATTGTGGAAGCTGTCGGTTCTGAGAATTGTTGTAGCTGGAACCAAGAGGTTTATGCTACCTTAGCCATGCCCTGTCTTTTACTGGGCGACTCCGAATTTATCCATGCCGTGGAAGATGTTAACACTGCACAATTAGATCCTGAATACATAAAAATCCTGGCAGATTTTCACGTCACAGCTCTTTTGACTTTGCCTATCTTTCAAATTGGGGATTGGAAAATGGAAGAGAACGAGCAAGAAAAGTCAAAAGTCAAAAGTCAAAAGTCAAACGAAAAAAGGGACGAGGAGGACTCCAACTCCCAAGCAACTAATTACGACCAAGAAATTCTTGGTTTGAAGCCCCCGGATTCATCCGTGGGGTCAATCCCAAATCCCAAATCGAACGATATCATCCAATCCAAAATCCTCTCTTGCGAAGGTGGGCATCGTGACGGGAACCAGCGCGAGGTGTTCATGGGGGAAACCCCCAAGACCACACTCGCTTGCCAAGACGCCCACTTCGCGCAAAATCCAAAATCCAAAATCGAACTGTGGGGACTGCTAATGGCGCATCATTGCAGCGGACAGCGTGAGTGGCAGCAGTGGGAGATAGATTTTCTCAAACAACTGGCCGACCAGGTGGCGATCGCAATTCAACAATCCGAACTTTACCGTCAGTTAGAAATAGCCAACCAAAAATTACACCGACTTGCCACCACAGATAGTTTAACCGGAATTGCCAACCGCCGTCGGTTTGATGAAATTATCGATATTGAGTGGCGGCGAGCCGCAAGAGAGCAAATACCGCTGTCAATAATTATGTGCGATATCGACTTTTTCAAACTTTATAACGACAGCTACGGTCATCCCGCTGGCGATAGTTGCTTACAACAAATTGCCCAAGTTATAGTCTCTGCTGGCAAACGTCCAGCCGATTTAGTCGCTCGTTACGGCGGCGAAGAATTTGCTATTATTCTACCTAATACAGATCCTGCCGGTGCCCTCATTGTAGCTCAAGAAATCCGTGCCAAAGTAGAAATGCTCAACTTCCCCCATATGAAATCTCCCGTCAGTCAATACGTCACCATCAGCGTAGGTGTTGCTAGTATCGAGTTTTCCGGCACAACCTGGGAACGTTACTTGCAAAAGTCTCCCTACACCTTAATTCAGGATGCCGATCGAGCGCTCTATCACGCCAAAGCAAAAGGAAGAAATCGCATTTGCCAGAGCTTTTACCTTGAACAGCAGAAAGATCTCACTGTAATCGCTTCGATTCAGTGATGAGATGAATGCGCGGTCATTATGGTCAAGGGTAGTTTTAACGCTTAGCATAAAATTTGAAAGCTAACAAAGAAAGCCAGGGCTTCTTTTGCTTAATCATCAAATAAAAACATTATTAAAAATAGCAAAATGAACTCAGTTCTTCAACCCACCGCCAGAAGCAGTTTTAGAATTCTCCTAGTTGAAGATAATGCTGACGAGGCAGAACTAATTGAAGAATTGCTCTCAGAAAATAGGGCAAACAGAAGTATTTCATTAAGCTGTGTGGATCGCCTGAGCGATGCGCGAGAGCTTTTGAAGTCTGAAAAATTTGATGTCATTTTGCTAGATTTGTCTCTTCCCGACAGCCAAGGATTTGAGACGGTTGCCAAGATAAAACAGTCAGGTCAAAACATTCCCATTGTCGTGCTAACAGCCCGCGCTGATGAAGAATTAGCCCTTCAGACAATCGCGGCTGGCGCACAGGATTACCTAGTAAAAAGAACAATCGATAGCGAACTTTTGATTCGTTCCCTGCGTTATGCGATCGAACGCCAGCACAATCAAGAGGCTTTGCAGCAAAGCGAAGAGAAATATCGCTCCGTAGTAAATAACGTCAAAGAAGTTATTTTCCAAACCGATGCAGAAGGCAATTGGATATTTCTCAATTCGGCTTGGTATGAAATCACGGGATTTTCTGCTTCGGAAAGTTTAGGAACTCCCTTTTTAAATTACATTCATCCCGCCGATCGCCAACATCATCAAAACCAGTTTCGCTGCCTGCTTAAAAGTCAAAAACACGACTGCCGTTATGAAATTCGCCTGTGTACTAAATCGGGAGGATTTCGCTGGATTGAAGTACACCCACATTTAACCAAAACCCCTGACGGCAGGATTTCTGCTACGGCGGGAATGCTCAATGATATCACAGAACAAAAGCTAGCAATTATTACTGTGCGTCAAAGCGAAGCCCGCTTGCGCGAGTACTTCGAGAATTCCCTAGTTGGTATAGCCATTTATGCACCTCCTTTTTCTCAGGGTACGCCGGAGAACGAAGGCTGGATTGAAGTTAACGATGCTTTGTGCAACTTGCTGGGATATTCCAGAGCAGAAATCTGTCAAAAGAATTGGATTGAATGGACGTTTACCGATGACAGAGATGCTGATTTAAACCACTTAGCCCAAATCTTAGGCGGGGCGTGCGATCGCTACGTGATAGACAAACGCTTGCTACGCAAAGACGGTGCGGTAGTTTACACCAGACTCTCTACAAGCTGCATCCGCCACGAGGACGGTACGATCGACCACCTCATAGCAGTATTTTTAGACATTAGCGATCGCTACCGCTACGAGGTGCAGCTGAAAGCCTCCGAAGAGTTTTTGAACCACACTCTGAATGCGATCGCAGATCCAATTTTTGTCAAAGACTCTCACCGTCGTTTTATCATCTTAAACGATGCCTGCTGTCAGTTTATCGGCCAATCCCGCGAAGAGCTACTTGGCAAAACAGACTATGACTTTTTCCCTAAAGAAGAAGCCGATGTTTTTAGAGAAAAAGACGAACAGGTATTTACTTCAGGTCAAGAAAACGAAAATGAAGAAACCCTGACTGACAGTGCTGGTAAACTTAACATCATCTCCACCAAAAAAACCGTCTTTGAGAATGCAGATGGCAATAAAATATTAGTTGGTACAATCAGAGATGTCACAAACTACAAGCGCCTCCTTATAGAGCTACAAGAACTCACTTCCCTCCAGCAAGCAATTTTCAACAGCGCTAATTACGCCATTATTTCCACAGAAATAGATGGCACTATCCATACCTTTAATGCAGCAGCAGAGCGAATGTTGGGATATAGCGCTACTGAAGTTGTCGGCAAAACAACCCCCGGTATCATCCACGATCCAGAAGAAATCGCGCAACGCGCCCAAGAATTATCCCAAGAACTCGGAATTTCCATAGAGCCATCTTTTGAAGTGTTTGTTGCCAAAGCACGGCGGTTCGGGGCAGATGAACGAGAATGGACTTATATCCGCAAAGATGGTTCCCGGTTTCCCGTCTTGCTGTCGGTGACCGCATTGCGGGACCGATCTGGAAATATCACTGGCTTTGTGGGAATTGCTAGCGACATCACCCAACGCAAACAGGCTGAAGTTGCCCTCAAAATCAGCGAACAAAGGTTCCCAAGGTTGGCAGCCAACGTACCGGGAATGATTTATCAATTCCGACTCTCAACCGATGGGCAAATAACTTTCCCTTATGTCTCTTCCGGTTGCCGCGAACTTTTTGAATTGGAACCAGAAGCGATCGTACAAAATTTTGCGGCCCCTTTTGCTGGGGTTCATCAAGATGACCGCGATGGCTTATATGAATCCATTGCGCTCTCAGCAGCCACCCTACAACCGTGGCGATATGAATGGCGGAGCATAACGCCATCCGGTGAGATGAAGTGGTTGAAAGGGGCATCAAGACCGGAAAAAGAAGCTAACGGCGATATTATTTGGGACGGGCTGGTTTTGGATATCACCGAATTAAAACAGACAGAAGAACAACTGCGTCAAAGCGAAGCCACACAAAAAGCGCTGTTGAACGCCATCCCCGACATGATGTTTCGCTGCAAGTCTGATGGCACTTTTGTAGACTTCAAACCGGCTAAAGGCATCAAAACATTAGTGCCGCCCAGCGAATTTATAGGGAAAAAAGTGCAGTCGGTTTTGCCGCCGGAACTAGCTGAAAATATACTCCACGCCTACGATCGGTCCATCAAAACAGGCCAGACCCAAATCATAGAATATCAGCTACCTATCGATGAGCAACTGCACGATTACGAAACTCGGATCGTTAGCAGCGGGTCAGATGAAATTATTGCGATCGTGCGGGACATCACCCAGAGAAAGCGAGCCGCGCAGGAATTAGCCGAACGAGCTATACAGTCCGCTTTGAGGTCTGATATTGGCTTCGCTCTCACTCAGGAGGGAGACTTACCCATCATGCTGCAACGCTCTTGCAGGGCGTTAGTAGAACACTTAAATGTCACCTTTGCCAGGATTTGGACGCTCAACCCAGATGAAAATATGCTCCATTTGCAGGCTTCTGCGGGGATGTACACCCACATCAACGGCCATCACGCTCGCGTGCCAGTGGGCAGCTTCAAGATCGGTTGGATTGCCGCTTCTCGCCAACCGCACCTGACGAACGACGTGCAAAACGACCCCCGCATCAGCAACCCTGAGTGGGCGCGGCGAGAAGCAATGGTGGCTTTTGCTGGCTATCCCCTGATTGTAGAAGACCAACTGGTGGGCGTAATGGCAATATTCGCCCGTCATCCCCTCAGCCAAAATATACTGGATGCTCTGGGGTCGGTTGCCGATCAGGTGGCGTTGGGGATAGAGCGCAAAAAAGCATCAGAATCTTTGCTAGTGAGCGAAGAACGCTTGCAACTGGCCCTAGAAGGCAGCGCTTTGGGACTGTGGGATTGGCATATCAGCACTGGAGTTACCTATTTCGACCCGCAGTGGAAAAGAATGCTGGGGTATGAGATAGGAGAAATAGAGAATAATTACCAATCCTTCGAGCGATTGCTACATCCCGAAGACCTGTCCAAGATGCTGGACATCAAGAGCGACTATCTTCGAGGTGCGATTCCCGCCTACGAAGTGGAATTTCGGATGCTCTCGAAAGATGGCTCCTGGAAGTGGATTCTCTCCCACGGCAAAGTGACCCAACGGGATGAAAACGGCAACCCCCTGCGGATGACGGGGACACACAAAGATATTAGCGATCGCAAACAGGCAGAAGCCGCCCTAATCCGGGTCAAGGCAGCCGTGGAAAGCACCAGCGATGCCATTGGAATGGCAGAGTTGGACGGTAGTGCGATCTACCACAATCAGGCGTTTATTCAGCGCTATGGCTACACTCCCGACGAACTGAACGCCCTGGGGGGGCCACCGGCTATGTACGTCTCGGCTGAAATAGCAAAAGAACTATTCCAAACTATTCAAAGCGGACTTTCTTGGACTGGCGAGGTCGAACTAAAAACCAAGAGTGGCGAAATTGTAACGGCTTGGGTGCGTGCCGACTGCATCCTAGACGACGCGGGCAACCGAATTGGGCTGATTAGCGTCATCACCGACATTACAGAACGCAAGCAAGCCGAATGTAATGCGCGAGAATCCGAACAGCGGATTGCGGAACTATTTATGCGGGAACGACTGGTTTCCACGATCGCCCAGCGAGTTCGTTCCTCTCTTAACCTCACTGTGACACTCAGCACCGTTACAGAAGAAGTGCGGCAATTGCTGTTTACCGATCGCGTAATTATTTACCGCTTTGAACCGGATGGTACCGGAAATGTAGTTGTTGAATCGGTTGGCGAACCTTGGATGTCGCTGTTGGGAATGGATATTCAAGACCACTGCTTTACAGAGCGTTATATTTCTCTATATCGGCAAGGTCGAATCCGAGCAATTGGAGATATTTATAATGGTGATTTAAACCCGTGCCACGTTAATTTACTCGCACAGTTTCAGATTAAAGCTAACTTAGTAGTTCCCATTATCATAGAAGACGGGGGAATCAAGAGCGGGGGAGCGGGGGAACGGGGGAGCGGGGGAGCAGAGGAGCAGGAAAATTCTGCGATCTCCCCCACTCTCCCACTCTCCCACTCCCCCACTCAGCACCCAAGACTCTGGGGACTGCTGATTGCCCACGAATGTCGCGGCACAAGGGCTTGGACCCTATCGGAGATCGACTTATTACAGCAGCTTAGCGTGCAACTGGCGATCGCTATTCAGCAATCCACTCTGTTTGAGCAAGCACAACAAGCACGAGAAGAAGCACTCGAAGCTTCCCGAATGAAGTCGATGTTCCTCGCTAACATGAGTCATGAAATTCGTACTCCCATGAATGGCGTTTTGGGAATGACGGACTTACTTTTGAAAACCCAGCTAACTCCCGAACAACTCGACTTTGTACAAACGTTGAAAGTCAGCGGTCAAACCCTACTAACTCTCATCAACGATATTCTCGACTTCTCTAAACTAGAAGCCGGGGAAATGCGACTGGATAAAGTGGATTTTGACTTGAATCTCTGCCTGGAAGAAGTGCTAGATTTGCTCACCACATCGGCACAGAGCAAAGGCATAGAACTAGCCGCATTAATTGAGAGTGATGTGCCGAGACAAATCAATGGCGACCCAGCCCGTCTGCGCCAAATCTTGATAAATTTGGTAGGCAATGCGCTCAAATTCACCGACGTTGGCGAAGTGGTAATCCACGTAGAGGCGATCGCTAATGAGGAAGCACAATTAGCAAATACTAATTATCTGAAATTCGCAGTGAAGGATACCGGCATTGGGATCGACCCAGAAAGTCAGAAAAAGCTGTTCCAATCTTTCTCCCAAGTCGATGATTCTACCACACGCAAATACGGGGGCACCGGATTGGGATTAGCAATTTGCAAGCAGTTAGTGGAGTTGATGGGAGGCGAAATAGGTGTAAAAAGTACCCTGGGATTAGGTTCGAGTTTTTGGTTTACTATGCCCTTGCAAAAAACAATTTTACCGACTGCCCCCTTGTCGATGATTACTTCACTTTCAGGACTGAAAATGCTGGTAGTGAGTAGCAAACCCACAATTCGTAAAGTGGTGCGTTCTCTGGCAATTTTGTGGGGAATAGAAGTGACGGAAATGGAACGAGCTTGGATGGCAATGATCGCAGTGCGGAATGCCTCAGCTGAGCATCGTCCTTACGATATCGCTCTCATTGATATGCAGCTACCGGAACTAAGCGGTACTATGCTGGAACGCATGATTTACTCAGATCCGTTGATGCAACAAACCCAATGGGTTCTCCTCACTACAGCGAAACAGCGCGAGGAGGCTAAAAACTTAATAGAGCGGGGTTTAGCTGGTTATTTGACTAAACCTGTGAAAGCCTCCCGCTTATTTGACTGCTTGCTGAATGCCGTAAACAGTCAGTCGCCAACATTAAGCAGGCAAGAAGAAGTGACTGCTGAAAACCCACAACTGACCCCTGAGAAAAATTTACGGATTTTATTGGTTGAAGATACCCCAATTAACCAGAAGGTAGGACTGAATCAACTCAAAGTGTTAGGCTATAAGGCGAATTGCGTCAATAACGGTCAAGAGGCACTAGATATTTTGGCATCAGAGCATTATGACATCGTATTAATGGATTGTCAGATGCCTGTGATGGATGGCTATGAAGCGACAAGAGAATTGCGGCGTTTGTACGGCGGACGCTATGTAATAATTGCGATGACGGCAAATGCTTTAGTTGGGGAACGGGAAAAGTGTCTCGGCGCTGGGATGGATGATTATATCAGCAAACCGATCGATCTAAAACAATTGCAAATAATTTTAGAGCGCTGGTCTTCTCAATTGCAAATCAAACGGGAAAGATTAACAATAGAATCAGGTCAGCCTCAAAGTCTTACATACTCAAATTTCAGCTTGATAGGAGAAGTAGAAAATGCCCAAAATATAATTGACGATCGGGCCGGGGATTCGTCATCAATAGAAGTTGTAGATATTGCACGCCTTTCCCAAATCTCTAAAGGAGACGCTGAGTTTCAACAAGAACTGCTACAAGCTTTTGTCGAAGATGCGGAAACTTACATACAAGAAGCCAAACAAGCGATCGTGTCAGGAGATTTTGACACACTCGCTCGTCGCGCTCACCAAATCAAAGGGGGAAGCGCTACAGTGGCTATCCGCTCAATGCCTGAAATTGCACACAAGCTTGAAAGTCAGGCAAAATTAAACAATCTGGAGGGGGCAGATGAAATGATAGCTGAATTAGAAACAATTTTTGCGCGGGTTAAGGAGTTTATAGATAATGGGTAAGGGAGATTTCAGATTTTAGATTTAAAATTTTCCATTTCACAATCACCAATCATCAATCACCAATTTTATATGTGGGAATTTTTCAAACAACTATTGTCGCCAACACAGTATATGCCGCACGGTAACTGCTACCTCTGGGAGACCCCACTGGTTTGGCTGCACGTGCTTTCAGATTTGTTTATTGCGATCGCCTATTTCTCTATTCCGGCGATGCTGATCTACTTCATCTACAAGCGGAATGAGATCCCCTTTTTAGGAGTATTTGGCTTATTTGGAGCCTTCATCATCCTTTGTGGCACGGGTCACTTGCTCGAAATCTGGACGCTCTGGCATCCAGCATACTGGGTATCGGGTTTGGAAAAAGCATTGACCGCCCTAGTCTCCTGCTATACCGCCGTAGAAATGGGAGTCCTGCTGCCTCAATTTTTGGCTCTCAAAACTCCAGAGCAACTAGAAGTTGTCAACCGAGAGCTGCAAAATCAGATTGTCGAACGCGAACGGGCAGAGGAAGTTCTACACAATATTGTGGTAGCAACAGCCTCAGTGACGGGCGAAAAATTTTTTCCAGCTGTTGTTCGCCATCTGGCAGAAGCACTGGGAGTTCGCTACGCTTTTATTGCTGAAATTGTAAGCGAAGAGCCCGACAAATTACAAACTCTTGCTTTTTGGGCAGATGATAATCTGGAGACAAACTTTGAGTACAATCTACCCGGTACTCCCTGCGAAACAGTTATCGAACAAGGAAAGCAGTGTTACTACCCTTCAGGGGTGCAGGAACTCTTCCCAGAAGCTAAGGGGTTAGCAGTTATGGGTGTAACCTGCTATCTAGGAGTGCCAGTGCTTGACTCATCGCGACAGGCGATCGGTATTTTGTGCGTTAATCATGACAAACCCCTCTCGGACGTGGAGAGCGCCAAAGCAATTATGAAAATCTTTGCCGCACGAGCTGGTGCCGAAATCCAACGCCAGTGGGCACAGGAAAGTCTGCGCCTCGCTTACGATGGGTTAGAAGTTCGGGTTCGGGAACGCACCGCCGAGTTATCAGAAACGCTCCATACCCTTGAAGCTGAAATTGTCGAACGCAAAAAAGTAGAACTGGCTTTAGAGCAAGAGCGCCAACAACTACGACAAATTATTACCAACGCACCTGTGGCGATGGCGATGTTTGATACCGAGATGCGGTATCTCGCCTACAGCGATCGATGGCTGAAGGATTACGACCTGGACGGGCTGGACTTGATCGGGCTCAAGCACCATGAAATTTTACCTCAGATTTCAAAGCAAACAAAAGCAATTTATTCGCGGGCGCTGCAAGGAGAAGTGATCTCCTTAGCCGAAGATGCGATCGAGCGTGAAGATGGCACCAAACTCTATCTCCGCTGGGCTGTCCAACCCTGGTGCATTCAAACACCTGACTTAGGGGATACCAACCAACAGCCTAATAATTTAGAATCTCAAATTTTTAATCCAAAATGTCAAGTTGGTGGCATCATCATCGTGACTCAGATGATTAACGAATTGGTAGAAGCACGAGAAGCCGCCTTAGAAGCTGCCAGGATGAAATCAGTCTTTTTAGCCAACATGAGTCACGAAATCCGCACTCCGATGAACGGCGTGCTGGGAATGACAGACTTACTTTTAAAAACTACCCTGACAAACCACCAGCAAGAATTTATGCAGACTATCAAAATCAGTGCCGAAACCCTGCTAGCACTAATTAATGATATTCTCGATTTCTCCAAGTTAGAAGCTGGTAAAATGCGTCTCCAAATGCGGGTATTCGATTTAAATACCAGTATAGGCCAAGTGTTTAACATGGTACAAGTACAAGCCAATGCTAAAGGAATCAGACTGCTGACCTCGATTGACGCCAACGTACCCCAACAATTAATCGGAGACCCCCACCGCCTGCATCAAATCCTCGTTAATCTGGTAGAAAACTCAATTAAATTTACAGACAAAGGGGAAGTGACGATTGCAGTCAGAATTCATAAAGAAACCCCCTTTGTCACAAGCTACAATACAAAAAAAATCCTCAATTCTGAATTCCGTATTTTGTTTTCTGTTCGAGATACTGGCATTGGTATTGCACCAGAAAACCAGAAAAAGCTGTTTCAATCCTTCTCTCAAGTGGATGGCTCGACCACCAGAGCTTATGGAGGTTCGGGTTTGGGTTTGGCAATTTGCAAGCAGCTAGTGGAGTTGATGGAGGGTGAAATTGGCGTAGAGAGTGAGGTGGGTAAAGGGTCGGTATTCTGGTTTACAGTCCCTTTGCAGAAAAGTCAAGTGTTAGCAGTAATGGGTAATAAGTCATCGGCGATCGGTAATCGAGAAGAAGCTAACCAATCTGATCGGCTGTGGTGGGATACCCCTGATTCGCCTATTATTAATGACCCATTATTAACATCAAATCTCAAAATATTGTTGGTAGAAGATATGCCAATTAACCAAAAAGTTGTGCTAAATCAATTAAAAATATTGGGCTATCAGGCAGATTGTGCTACCAACGGTCAAGCAGCGCTCGAACTAATGACAAACACTAGCTACGATTTAGTATTAATGGATTGTCAAATGCCAGTGCTAGATGGCTACGAAACAACAAAGAGAATTCGCGTTAGGGAATGTCAGGATCGGCATACTATAGTTATTGCTTTGACTGCTCACGCTATGAGCGGCGATCGCGAAAAGTGTCTGGCAGCTGGAATGGATGATTATATAACTAAACCCATTTCTACGAAACAATTGTCAGAAGTTATAGAGCGATGGATACAAACAAAGGATGAAAGCACAAAGATTCTAGATAACCTACAACAAGATATAAATACTGAATCTCAACCTCCAGCAGATAATTCCATGAATCTAGAATCCCAAATCCAGTCCCCAACGGAAGAAATTGTCGATCGCGTCCGTCTCTACGAAATCGCCAGAGGAGACGCGGAATTTCAACTAGAACTACTCCAAGCTTTTATGGAAGATGCTCCAACTTACCTAAAAGAAGCCAAGGAAGCACTGCTTTCAGGCGATTGCAACACGCTGGGTCGTCGCGCTCACCAGCTTAAAGGGGGGAGCGCTACCGTGGCTATTCGATTCATGCCAGACCTCGCCGCAAGGTTACAGAGTCAGGCTGAAGCAAACCAGCTAGATGGTGCATCGGAAATTATAGCAGAATTAGAAAAAATACTGGAGCGGATCAACACCTTCATTGCTAATTGGTAAGGTTCTTTCGGGTCAAATATGCTGAAGTAGTAGCACAGCTAATTAAAATCTTGGTATGACCGACATATTGATGATCTGTGCTACTACAAAATGTTTATTTTGAACATTAGCATAATAATTACGAAAGACCCAATTTGCAATCTCAGATTTTAAATTTACTCGCTCAATTACCAATTACCTTCCATGTCAAAAATTCTTGTAGTTGAAGATGATTCGGCAACTCGATTACTTCTTAAAAGAGACTTGCAACTAGAAGGCTATGAAGTTGCTGTAGCTAAAAATGGTGAAGAAGGACTAGAAAAGGCATTTAATGTACGTCCGGCTTTAATACTTTGCGATTGGATGATGCCGCTGATGGATGGAGTAGAAGTTTGTCGTCGCCTCAAGGAAACTCCCGATCTAGCTAGCACATTTTTTATTCTCCTGACCGCTCGCGATTCTGTAGCCGATCGAGTCCAAGGTTTAGATGCAGGAGCAGATGATTTTGTCTCTAAACCAATCGAATCAAATGAATTGTTGGCACGGGTACGAGCCGGATTGCGAGTCTATCAATACCAGCAACAATTGAGCGAAACCAATCAGCAACTAAGCCAAACTTTGCAGGAGTTACAACAAACTCAAGCTCAACTGGTACAAAGCGAAAAAATGTCTGGCCTCGGTCAAATGGTGGCAGGAATTGCTCACGCAATTAACAACCCGATCGCTTTTATCAGCGGCAATCTCGCTCATACTAAAAACCGCGTCGCCGAGCTGCTAAACCTAATTCATCTTTATCAAAAATACTACCCTAATCCTGCTGATGACATTCAGTTGGCATTAGAAAATATTGATTGGGAATTTATGAGTGACGATCTCCCGAAAAGCTTAGATTCGATGTCATCGGGAGCAGTTCGGATTCGCGATCTTGTGGTAAATTTAAAGATTTTTTCTAGGCTTGGCGAAGCAGAGATAAAACAGGTTGACATTCACGAAGGTATTGATAACACTCTTTTACTTTTGGAACACAGACTGTCTAACAATTATTCAGACAACCTCTCTACTAATGACAGCCTGATTTTAGATTCTGAATTGCCCATAACAAATCCCAAATCCCAAATCCCAAATCCCAAATCGAACGACGATGCTAAAATTAAAGTTGTTAAGGAATACGGCTATCTGCCGACTGTAGAGTGTTATCCCGCTCAGCTGAATCAAGTATTATTCAATATTCTTAACAACGCAATTGATTACCTTGAGGAGGGGAATGAGTCAGCGCCTACACCCTTGATTTGGATTCGGACTAGGCTTTTGGATGGAAATTGGGTAGAGATTGCGATCGCAGACAACGGATCGGGAATGACGCCAGAAGTTGTACAACAAATATTTAATCCCTTCTTCACCACAAAGCCAGTCGGTAAAGGCACTGGTTTGGGATTGGCAATTGCGTACTCAATTGTTGTTGACAAGCACAAAGGACTGTTAGAATGCAGGTCAACGAAGGGAGAGGGTACGGAGTTTTGGATAAAAATACCAACTCATCAACAAGTTTAATCAAGAAAAGTGCGTCTAATCGTTCTCCTGTAACATTTTTATAAATAAATCTAAAGAATGACAGGTCTAGTTCGCTAAAAACCAAGCTTCTACAAAGTAAATAAAGCTAGCTATGTAAACAAATGTCGCACTATTTTAAAACTTACGACTATTCACTGTAATGATACTTACAAGCTACGATCGTAATTTCTTCATCGGAAACTTGGTAAACTAAACGATGTTCATTATCAATGCGCCTTGACCAAAACCCACTTAACTCGTATTTCAGAGGTTCAGGTTTACCTAATCCTTCAAACGGCGATCGGTCTATATCTTTAATCAGTTCGACAATTTTGCGATAAATCTTTTTGTCTAATTTTGCCCATTCATTAAAGTCTGCAAAAGCAGATGATTCAAAAACAATTCTTCTGCTCATTGCAAATCCTGTAAGTTAACTTCAACTAAACTTTGCCGCTTTTTAACATTTTTAATGGCCTTTAAAAGTCGATTTTTGTTAATTTCTGATTTGAAAATATATTCAGTTTCATCAAATTCGGAAACAATGATTTCAATCTCTTTATCTCCAAAAGTCGCTTTGATTTCTTCTAAAAAATCACGATCTAGTTCGCTGGCTTTTAAACGATAAACTGTTGACATCATTTTTACCTATTTTCAATTCTGATAATTATAGCGTTTTTAGTCAGATCGCGATTGGTTTAACTCAAGAACTGGTTAATAGGGGTCTTCCGTACCTAGTGTGCCAAACGATTAGTTTTTTGTGTCCTACGCGCAAAGCTTGGCAGGGATTTCAAGGTGATTGCCCATCCGCAGCAAGTTGCCATAACCAAGCTTTGGGTGTAAATAACTCAACGCCTTACGTAGCAAAGCCTTGAGGATAAATTTAAGTTAACTTAGCACACTAAGTACGGAAGAGCCCACGAAGTAAGGGTTTTACAGATTCTTGTCACCCCCCCAGAAAAAAAGCAGGAGTTAATTCCTGCTTTTTTTATCAACCTCAGATGAAAATTTAGGGAGGATTTTATTCGATCGAATTCGGCATTCCCATTCGCCGTAACCAACGTCCGTGGGAGGTTATACCAGCCCAGACAGACTTGTGTTCGTTGTACTGCACCCCAAATTCCTGGCAGGTTTCCTCCACCAACTTGGAAATGGCAGGATAATTGACATGGCAAATCTGAGGGAAAAGGTGGTGTTCAACCTGAAAGTTGAGTCCGCCCAGGAACCAAGAGACTACAGGGTTGTAGCGGGCAAAGTTCACCGTCGTTTCAGCCTGATGTATCGCCCAAGCGTTATCGATCCGTCCAGTGTCCTCCTGGGGCAGAGGAAACGAAGCTTCTTCAACGACGTGGGCTAATTGAAACACAACGCTGAGAACTATACCCAAGGCGATCGCACTCACCCCGTAGAATATGAGGACGACCCAGACAGGGTGGAACAGCAGGGGAATCCCGAAAGCCAAGGTGTAGAAGATCCCTTTGCCGATCCAAAAGATCGCCAACTCCCAACCCTTCGGGCGCGGATATGGGCGATCGCCAATTTGTCCAATGAGGACATTGTGGAAATCATCGTAAAGCTGCCACCGGATCGCCATTAGCCCGTATAGCAGCCAGAGGTAATAGTGTTGCCATTGATGAAACGGAAACCACTGTTGGTGAGGGGTTAGCCGACCGAAAATGCCGATTTCGAGGTCACCATCATGAGCCTTGATGTTGACATACATATGATGGAACACAGCGTGCTTCCAGTGCCAGTTATAGGAACTGCCGCCGATCAGCGCTATGGTCATTCCTGTCAGCTTATTGACCCAAGGAATGCTCGAATAAGCCTGATGTCCGCCGTCGTGCTGAATGTTAAAACCGATGAGAGCGGCCACTATACCAAGCAGAATGGACAGGGGCAGCGCCTGCCACCATGTCTGGGCTTTGAACACTAATAATCCATACAATAGGGCGAAACTCAAGAGTAGGATAGCTGTCTTCACATACATCTGCGGACAGTCTCGTTTCCGCCGTCCGGTGAAGAGGAAGAATTCATCAACGCGCCGCTGAAGCTCTACTTGAAAAACATTGTTCTTTTGGAATTTCAATTTTCTGCCAAATTCTACTGTGCTAGAGGCTAGGCGTTCCTGGCTCTCTTGAATATCTTGCCTCTGCGGCATGGCATCTCCTTAAAAACTTGTGGAAGTCAAGCTTGATTTTATAGTCATGGGGGAACACCTAGTGCAAGTGGTCAGTGGTCAGTTGTCAGTTGTCGGTGGTAAAAATCAAGATTTCCAGAGCAATCATTGGCAATTTTTAGTGGTGAGTTATTTCCGCCATCCTGCACTAGATCCCCGCGTCCTGGGACAGGGTAGATAGATTTTCAGGTAATTTCCTCAGCTGGCTCAACCTTGACCCGTAGAATTGGCAAATTGGCAATCAATGCTGTGGCCCGATCGTGACTCTCGATCGCAAACTCCAACCCGTCTGCATCCAGTTCTACGTAGCGAGAAACAACTTCTAGAATTTCTTTTCGCATCGCCTCGATCGTTTCTGGAGAAAGTCCGGCCCGATCGTGCGCGATTACCAGTTGGAGGCGACGCTTAACATCCACCCGACTGTTAGTAGGAGTTGACCAGGGAAAAAGTTTTTCTAGAAGTTCGTTAATCATGGTAGATGTGAATAATAAGGAATAGAGAATAAGGGAATAGAAACTTGGGAATAGGGACTTGGGAATAGAGCAAAATAAAAGATCATTTATTAGCTTCTCTGGCTCCCCCACTCTCCCGCTACTCCCCAGTCTCCCCCTCTTAACTGCGGGGTTTACTGCCAAAGAAGCGTCGGATGCGAGCAAAAAAACCAGCCGGGGGTGCGTTCAGGTCGAGAAATTCTACCTTTTCTCCATCCAAACGGCGAGCGATGTTATTGTAGGCAACGGCGGCGAGAGAGTTATTTTCCCCTAATACTAAAGGTTCGCCACGATTAGTAGAAACAATCACGCGCTCGTCATCTGGAATCGCACCGATCAGGGGAATGGCGAGGATTTCTTGCACATCCTGTACGGACATCATATCGTTAGCTTCCACCATTGCGGGTCTAATGCGGTTGACTACTAGCTGGATGCGCTTAATGCTGTGCGCTTCCAACAAACCAATCACCCGATCGGCATCCCGGACGGCTGCAATTTCGGGAGTTGTGACGATGATAGCTTCTTGTGCGCCTGCGATCGCATTCCGAAAGCCCATCTCGATTCCAGCTGGACTGTCTATCAGAATATATTCGTAGGTTTTTGCCAACTCGTTCACCAGTCGCTTCATTTGGTCTGGCGTTACGGCATCTTTGGTGCGGTTTTGAGCAGCTGGTAAGAGTACAAGTTTCGGCTGTCGCTTATCTTTTACCAAAGCTTTTTCTAAGGTACACTCACCTGCCAGCACATCTACCGCTGTGTAGACAATTCTGTTTTCCAACCCCAGCAGTAAGTCGAGATTTCGCAGACCAAAATCGGCATCGACCACAGCAACCTGATGACCGCGAGATGCGATCGCCATACCAATGTTGGCAGTAGAGGTAGTTTTTCCCACTCCTCCTTTACCAGAAGTGATGACTATAACACGACTCATAAGAATTTTAGATTTTGGATTTTGGGTTTTGGATTCTGGATTTTGGATTTTGGATTTTGGATTTTGGATTTTGGATTTTGGATTTGGCGATTTTGGATTTGGCGATTTTGGATTTTGGATTTATTAAAGATTAAAGAACATTTTACTAGCCCCTCTTCCCTCTTCCCTCTTCCCCCTAGCCCCTAGCCCCTAGCCCCTAGCCCCTATGAAAGATTGGGCCTAACGAAACCAGTTGCTCTAGCGATGCGAATTCCCTGGGGCGTCACATAAGCAACTTCTGGGTAAAACTCAGCTGGTGGCTTTTCTGGTGCCCTAGCCACATTATCTGCAATTCGGAGCTGAGTGGGTTCCATCTGTAAAGCCATAATCAAACACTGGGCGTTGCCTTTGGCACCGGCATGAACCAATCCCCGCAGACGACCCCAAATTATAATATCGCCATCAGCGACTACCGAACTGCCAGGATTAACGTCTCCCAAGAGTACCACAGTGCCGGGGTGACGAACTTCTACCCCTGAGCGTAAGGTTGTTTGCAGGTATAAGGGTTCGGCAAGCGCCTGTCCTGGTTGGGAGTTAGGTTTATTTAGAAATGCGATCGCTGCTGAGAGTTGGTCTACAGAGTAACCAGCAGCAGCCGCAGCAACGGCAGTTTGGCGACGACTGGTATAAACTCGCTCCAGCTTTAGTTGAGATTCTGAAAGCGCGTCGGCAATTTCTTGTAACTGCCGTCCATCTAAAAGTCGGTCTTGGGCCATGAGATGCACTGGTGTATTGGTTTGCCAGAAGCGTTCGCTAGCATTAAGACGCTGCTTGAGCTGTAGCCAAAGATCGGGCCAAGTAAGCGTAGTCGGAGATCCATCCAAGTTTGGCGTTTCTGGGGGCAACAATAATAACAGCCGTCCCTCTTCACCTTTGAGGTGGACTTGCAGGGGGAGAACTGGTTGCGGGGGACTTTCGGGAATTGTCTCGACTGGGGAAGGAACAGAAGAATCGACAGTCATGCAGTTGTGGCGCTAGAGGCAGATTAGCTATCAATTTTAACCCGATCGGGCGGGTGAATAGGCGATCGGTGTGAAAACCAGTTTTGGCGATCGCCACGATCTTATTCTATTGCTGTCACAAATCGAGCGATCGTTAGAGGTACAGAACTGCTCGTAAACCTTCATCCACCTCTTCTTGCAAGCTGACTTCGGTGCAATCCTGAATAAAAAGAGCGATCGCTTTTTTATTCAGTTACATAAAGGCTTAACCCTTTTTTCGTGTATAACCCTTTTTTTGTATATAAAGTCTCAACCCTTTTTTCGCATCAATATCAAAAAACTTTAACCCCACCTCCTGTTCGCTGGTAATTACAACCCGTTTCTTAGAAATATCATTAATCATAATACTCTCAATCGTAGCGAACCGACAGTATGAGGATGCCTCGTTAACCAGAAAAAGTTTTCTTCCCACAGACAAAGTGATTTCCTTAACTTTCCCTACTCCTGCTTTATGCTTCTTAAACCACTCTGTAATTTGACCTATTTCCTCAGCTTTACCTATTGCAGTTTGCCGTGAAATAACTTGAAAAGTTACTAACTCCGCTAGAGATTGGCACAAAGCCTCTACAAAGTCACCCAATTCTAGCAGTTTTTCAGTACCGAGAATATCATCTACAATAGATCCGTGTGCTGCATCATTTCGATAGGTAATTAATTCATTTAGCTCTCCTTCCGCAGTATTTTGACTCCCTCGAACCTCCTCTATAAATTGCTTAACCTTTCTATGCTTATCCACCCAACCCCATGCGTTCGAGATCCCAGCATCAGCAAATAATTTTTCTAGGACTTCTCTGCGTAAATTTTGTTCGTGTAATAAAAAAGCATCAGAGATTAATTTGTATTTTTTCTTACCAGTTACTCCATTAAATAAACCTTGAATCACCTCATTAAGAGACAGGTGTTCAAATCTCTTTTTCTTAAGGTCTAGTAATAATCTTCCCACACCTATCTGGTGTGTATCTTTAATTCTTTCTTCCAAATCTGAATATTTTGTAACAATACCGGGTAAAAGTTCAAGCCATTCTGCAATTAAATCCTCAACAAATCGCTCATAAATAGCATACAACCTTGTAACTACAGCACAGTGATCGTAAACTTGCCACTCTCGTTCACTAGGAATAGCTTCTATTAATTTAGTCAGATGCGTATTTTCGTCTAATTCCTGTTGTATTGTGGTGTCCTCTCTAAATACAATCCCTCTAAGCCTATCGTTAGTCTGGATAATTTTACGTACAGTGGAAACATTGACACTTACTATCTTGAGAAGCTCATCAAACATTGCAAGCTACTCCCCAATAACTTGGGAGAGCATTTCGTCAAATATCCTAATTCGATCCTGGATATCAGCCTTAGTTCTACCCTCACCTGTTAAAAGACGCGATTCTTGCTTATTAAAGAGCTTCTTTGTTTCTTCAATTACTCTTGATTTCCGAGCAATCAATATTTCTGCTTCATGCAAATGGCTGCTAAACCCAACCATAACAGCATCATAGTAAGCTTTATAAGATTTTTTCTGCCAAGTTCCAGACTCCGGCACAAAGGGTTTGAACAAATTTTCTTCATAAATTTGGTGAGACAGATTGATTGTTTGTAAAAAAATATCTTTGAAAAATTTAATGTCTTGCTCAGAAAAATCCAAGCTTCTCATCATGTAGATGTCGAGAAATCCCTCCATACCATTACGGAAATGCTCTACATTTCGCAAAGCAAAAAAACGGAGAACTAACTCTGCATCTTCCATCTTTTTATAAAGAGTATTTATTGATAATTCTGGACTGTTATCGTCGATAGGAATTCCCCAAGCTTTAGCAAATATGGGATGACGTGATAATTCTATTAATAGGGAATCAAATTTTCCATAATACAAGCAGTTTCTGACTTCTTGCGGACTTAAATCCACTCCACCAGTATTAAGACGCTCGAAGGTCTTCTGTTTTAGAAATAAAGCTTCTTCCGGATCGGAGGTTGATTCTCTAAGAATTACTATAGATGATATAGAACGACGATCAAGACCTGCCCGAATTTTCACAGAAAGTTGCTCGTATTTAAGTTGATTTAGTTCTGGCCAAATTTCAAGTCCAGTCAGCGCGAATTCATTTGTATAAAAATCCTGAATAGCGCTGATTCTCTGTTGACCATCCATTACTTCATAAGAGTTATAATCAATCTCATAAAGAATAATAGACGGAACGGGAATGTTAATTAGAAACGACTCGATCAGTAGTGACTTCATCTTGTTATCCCAACGCGCCCTTCTCTGATAAAATGGGCGCAAATTCATGTACTTAGGATTTTTTGATAACGCTTCGACAAAACTCGGAAGCTTTTCACGGTTGATTTCGGTAAGTATTCTCTTCTCTTGTGATTCGTACTTCTTGTTAATCTCATCCTCAGATTTTTTAGTGCGAGTTTTTGAGGGAGATTTCTCCCACATTTTTTCTTCAACTGGTGCAAGTGACATTGTTTACATCCTCTCTCAGCGTGGCTGTTTTGAATGATTCTAGCGTTTCCAGGCTTAAGCTCAGAACAGAAATATAGGGAAGGGAGCTACTGACCTGACAAGAGTAAGGTAGATGAGGTCGAACGCTTGAGCGTGTCGCCAGCATGAACATAGAGTGCGATCGCTCATATCTATTTATTCTAGCATCATTATTCCCCTCTCGATCGTAGGGTGCATTACAACGCACCCTACGATCGAACACTTTCTAAATGTTTTTCAGCTTATCGGTGTACTTTTGCACAACCGCCGATAAGTTGTTGCCAAAGCATCTGCATCGCCAACATTACCCGGAAACAACACCACCGGCAAATTAGGAAATTGGGGATGATCTGTTGGAGTTCGCACGATCGAACAACCGGGCAAAATCTGCCCCAGCAGTCGCGCCGAAGTCAAGGCTAAACCTGTACTCAATACATCGTTTGAGGTAATCCCTCCTTTACTAATCAGAAATCCAATATCGGCAGGCAATCCGCGCACGAGATCCATCAACAAAGCCGAAACAGCTACACCAAATTGCAAGCGTGTTTCGGTATCTTTAAAAGTGAGTTCTCGACGGCTGGTATAAACTACTGGTGTCTTACCGCCAGCATGAGCATCATGGACAGTTTTGAGCGTTTCTGCCAACAAAGCGGCACGTAGGGGCGGGTTTTGCTGAATGGTTGTCTGTCCTCCTTCAGGGGGATCTGCTAAACCCGCCCCTACAGACTCATCCACTAGGCGAGTAACATCAACTTCGATCGCAACTATTCCCGGTTCTTGTAAAAGACTTTCCAGTTGTTCGGTAGTCTTTTTCACATGGGAACCCACGATCACCGCACCGGGTTTGCCTTCCCGCACGTACTGCGCCATATCTTCAGGGCCGATCGGTTGCGGGGGTAGGGCAGCCAAAGCGGTTAAGATGCTGGCAGCACTGCGAAACAGGAAGCGTTTGCCATGACTTGCGGCGGTGAGGATATCTGCTGCAAAGCGGTTTAAATCGGCTTGGGTTTCTCCATCGACAACGCCACATTGATTACCAGTGAGGTTCATCAGTCTTTCCAGACTTCCGGCGCGAATATCTGCCAGCAAAAATTGCTCCACTGTTTCAGATGGAATGCGCCCTTTGGTTTTTTCCTCTACATACTTGGGTAAGTAGCTGTGGTGGTAGCCAAAGACGGAATCGCGGGCAAACTCGGTTTCGTGTACTGGAGTTGGGACACCATTGACGATGAGGTAATGCACGCTGTCGCGGGTGAATCGTCCTCCCTCGAAGAAGGCTGGAACTAGGAAATGGGCGTCAAAGGGGCCGAGTTCTTCGGCAATGACATCGGTTTCGACTGGGTAATGCCCCCGCAGCGTTGAGTCGGAACGGCTGACAATTAGAACCCCCCCCTGCCCCCCCGTCAACGGGGGGGGGTTAGAGGGGGAAGTCGGACTCCCCTCTCCGTTGCGGGGAGGGGTTGGGGGAGGGGTTTCCGCTTCTAGTGCTAGTTTGAGGTTGTGGCAGGCTTCACGAGTGCGATCGGCTGCTTCTTCTGGAGTAAGCGCCCTAGTATTCGTCAGCACAAAGAAAATGGGCGACTCGTCATTCAACCCCAGTCGCAATGTCTCGACATCCCAACGGGTCAGCAGCAGGCAGCTGTGGACGGTCTGAGAACCAGTGGGGTCATCATCTAGGACAATAATTTTGGGTTTGGTTGCCATTTTTAACGCGATCGCTGATGTTGCAATTTTCGCATCTCTTCTTGTACGCTGAGGCCAATCTGCAATGCCTCATTCAGAAGTCGTCCGTATTCACCAGCTTGAGTGTTGACTTGCATGGCTTCTAAAGCTCTCAAGTTATTGGTGAACAGTTCTGGATTGGCAGCAATCAAGTTTTTATTTTCTCGCAAAATCCTCTCGCTCATCAAAGCGCGAATTAAATCTTCTCGCGTCAGCTGAAGTGCTGCAATTACTTGGGTCCGATCGGTTAAAGCTCCGCCAGAGGAACCGGCTGTTTCTAAGCGATCGCTAATATCTATGGCTTGGAGTACAGCATGATACCTATCTACATCATCCAGCAAATTGACAAGTAATTTCGGACTATTGCTTCTCAGCCAGAACCATCTGCCAGCGATTACCGAAATTGGCACTATTATTAGTAATAAAATAGCCCAATTGATCGATGCCCCGCGTATCGGTCTAATTATAAAGGTATAAAGAGCCCCGACGATGATGGGAGTGAGAGCAAGAGCAATCAGTAGTTCGTTAAATAAAAAAGTCAATTGCTTGCCAGACTCTCGCAGCATAGAGGATCTGAACACATCATCTGGATCGACACCGCTTAAGTGTCTCAATTCTCCCTTCGTAATCTCTAATCCTTGTATATCCGATCGCACAGAATATCAATTCCTTTTACTCATTTAAATGCCGAGTTTTCAATTGTTTCATCTCATCTTGGATGCTCAGACCAATCTGAAATGCTTCGTTTAAAATGCGCCCGTACTCACTTGCCTGTTCGTTTACTTGCAATGCTGCTAAAGCTGTCAAGTTATTGGCAAATAAGTCTGGATTTACTTTGATAAACCGCTCGTTTTCCCTGAGAACTTTTTCGGTCTTCAGGGCGCGAATGATATCTTCGCGGGTCAGTTTCAGGGCTTTAATTACTCGATCTCGGTCTTTTAAACCAACTCTGGGATTTCCGGCTGCTTCTATTTGATCGTTAATATCTATGCCTTTAATTGTGATATTAAAGCGGTGAACGTCATCGATAAGATTGATAAAATGACGGTGATTTAAGCTAAAGAAAATTTTGATGGCATCCTGAATGATTAATATGGCGGCGACAACTGCATGGGCTGCAATTAAAGCCAGACGATGATCCGGGAAAGCTAGAATTAAGAGAAAATTACTGACAAAAATTAGTCCGATGAGCAAAAGGGTGTTAAAAACTTCCTCTAAAAACTTTCGTGGTGTTGGAGGTCTAACGACAGCATCAATACTCACACCACTCAAGTGTTTCAGTTCACCTTTCGTAATCTCTAAACCTTGTAAATCTGGTCGCACGGCTGTGTGTTCTTTAAGTTGGATGTCAAAAGCTGGCGCTTGGTGGAAGCAACCTTTGAAACCTGCGCCTAAGTTAGGGATACAGATCAATAGTAAATCACTTAACCGCGTTTGTGCTTTAACTTCTGTTTAGAGCTTAACTTTTTAGAACAAATGTACTAATATCGGGGTCAGGGTGCTGACGCTCGTTGGCAAAAGCTATAGGTACTGTGGGCAGGTTTAGTACCCATATAAGAAAAGCTGATATATAGCTGGGCAGAAACCGGGAGTATGCGTGTGGAAGCCAAAAAAGAAACCTGGTTTCTCATTTGCGATCGCACTTATTCAACTACTGCTTCCGAATTCCATTTAAAAACTCTCTTCTTGCTTCCAGTCTCGATGGCATTAACACGCAACGCACCAGTAATTCCAAATCCAATTCTGGCAAAAATTCACTGCGAGAAACTTGCTCGTAATTATCTTCTGTCAGTCGATATACAGAAAGTTGATTATTTTTCCAAAACCATACTTCTGGAATCCGAAAACGCCTATACCGTTCCAGCTTTCTAGAGTCACCGCTAGTAATCGCTACTTCAATTGCCAAATCGGGATGTTCTTTTCTTTCTCCTATATAATAAGACTCATCTGGTTCAAATGAAGCACCTTTATTTTCATCCTCGCGAGTTGCACTACCGACTGGGATAAACTCAATCCCCTTTTCAAAAAAGTAGAGTGCTAGCAATATAGCCAAAACACTTTTAATCGTTTCATGGTTTTCGCCAACAGTCATAAACTCTACACACCCGTCAAGATAAGATAGCCGCACGCCGTCCACTTCATCCATCAAGGCTTCAATTGCCTTGAATTGTTCCCAATTGTAATATCCCGGTAGAATGAAACGCTGATCTTCTAATTCTCTAGTTTTCTCTGGTAGTTGTGTTATCATGAGCGTTTGCGCCTCCTGAAGCTACTACTTCTATTATGCCTGAAAACTCAGTGCGATCGCACTCTGGCAACCCATTCTATGTTAAACTATAATATCCTGATTATCCCTATTTGCTAGCTCTCCCAACCATGTAACTAAGAAGACCGATAACTGTAGAAGAAAGAGCTGCGATCGCAAATCTCATTTCTCCCTCAGAAGCGCTACCCTTTTGCATGATTGTGAATGCGTAAAAGTCAATTAGTAAAATTATGACGAGAGCAACTATAAATACAGAAATGTCCTTCACCCAAAACGATATCCGCTTTTGCTTTCTTTTTAATTCCTTATCCTTCTCGCGGTTTTTTAGTTCAAATTCTGTGTCTTCTGTCATATATATCTTTAAGTTTATTTAATTACTAGGTACGTTGTTGCGATGCCGCGCTAAAGTGCAACAACGTACCTGCGATCGCACTCATTTTATCCCTACTGTCGAATGCCATTTAAAAACTCTTTCCTTGCTTCTAATCTGGATGGAATTAATACGCAACGCACCAGTAATTCTAAATCCAATTCTGGTAAAAATTCACTGCGATCGACTTGCTCGTAATTATCTTCCCGCAATCGATATACAGCAAGTTGATTATTTTGCCAAAACCACACTTCTGCAATCTGAAAACGCCTGTATTTTTCCAGCTTTCTAGTCCCACCGCTAGTAATTGCCACCTCAATTGCTAAATCGGGATGCTCTTTTTTTTCTCCTATATAATATGACTCATCCGGTTCAAATGAAGCGCCTTTATTCTCATCCTCGCGAGTTGCACTACCTACGGGGATAAAGTTAATATCCATCTCAAAGAAGTAGATTTCCACTAGGATGGCTATAGCTTTTTTGAGCATTTCATGGTTTTCGCCAAGTGTCATAAACTCCACACACCCATCAAGATAAGATAACCGCACGCCACCCACTTCATCCATCAAAGCTTGAATTGCCTTGAATTGCTGCCAATTGTAATAACCTGGCAGAATAAAATATTGTTCTTCTACTCCTCTGGTTTTCTCTAATAGTTCTGCTATCATAAGCTTTTGCGCCTCTTAAGCTACTACTTCTATTGTATCTCAAAATTTAGTGCGATCGCCTATAGTAATTTTAAGCGATCGTGCTACGCATCGAGTAGAGCGATCGCACTCCCATTTTCCCTATCAAGCTGTAGGTTGATTTCTGCGTTGAATTTGCTCTGGAAATTCTGGTACTAACAAAGATTTACTTAATTCTCCTTGTGGATTATAAAATCTCATTTTACCTTGGGCATCGCAAACCCAAACTTCTTCTGCACCTGCGGCAAAGTATAAATCTTTTTTCTCCAGCATTTCTTCTAAAGTATTGCTAGCAGATTTTACTTCCACACAAATTTCAGGAGCAATAGAAGCTGCTGTTTCTTCTAAAATAACATCTAATCTTTCGTCCGAACACCAAACAACATCAGCAACTTTAACATTTTCTTGTGTTTGAATTGCACACTCTGGAAATGCCACACCTGTTTCTCTTAGCGAACTTAGGATGCTGATAATAATACCTTGATAGGCTGAATGTTTTGGTTTGGCTGGACTCATTACAATTTGTCCCCATTTGTTTAATTCAATTTTAAAGGGTAAGTCTTGCAACTGTTTATTTTCACATACTTCTTCCCATTTCATAGCCAGCCACCTCAATTGGTTACGATAATTTTAACACAGAGGTTGAGCGATCGCACTTCTCAACCCACTCTCTTTCTAATTTAGGATCTTGCATCATATATCTCTTTGATGATTTCCTCATCAGTGCGATCGTCTTCCCAAGCGCCAAATGTTTCCATAAACTTTTCGAGTGAATGTTCTGTTAATGTTTCTTTAGGTTGTACTTGTTGACTTGGCAAGTTAATCATTTCTTCTTTGATTACTTGGCGAACAACTTTTGTTAATAGCGCTTCTAAGTCGGGTACTGTGAGAATCCTAACGGGTTGATTTATATCTGCTTGGGAGTTTTCCATAAAACCTCTATATAGAGAACTTAATATCAATTTTTTATCTATTTGCAAGGAATTCATCTACCGTAATTCCAGCCAGCGCAATCAAACTTCTCAGTAACCCTGGTGCTAATTCTCGATGATTAGGAATTGAAAGAGTTGGTTTAGATTCGTGCCAAAGTATGATATGACTTCCAGTTTGATGATCCACTTCGTAGCCAAACCTCTTGAAAACTTTGACCGCTTCTTTACCAGAAATATTTGATAATCGTCCCATTTAGACTACCACTTCCCCGATGAACATTTGAGTTTCTTTTGCTACATACGATTTGCCATGTTTTTCTTGCACGTAAAGATAGCCTTTAATAGCATCTTTGATATTTTCAATAGCTTCATCTAAGGTTTTACCTTGACTCAAACAGCCAGGAAGTGCGGGAACTTCAGCTACATAACCTTCATATTCAGGATCGAATGTGAAAATAACTTGGAATCTCACAATAAAACTACCTCTTGTTTCACTAGGGGGTAATAATTACCATTATAGCGATCGGCTACAATGATTTTAAGGTTGAAAAGAGCGATCGTTCTTCCCAACACATTTTATTCAGACATCTGCCTATGTGTTTGATGATTGCTCTACATTTCAGTCACGTATCTCAGATATAAGAAAAGCACACAAAGTACCGATTATTCCACCAAAGGCTACAACTACTGCTACAGGAATATTTGCTCCTCCAGTTATGACGGCTGCAACTGATATCCCTGCTGCTGGATAAGCACAGAGAGCCTCTAGAAACCTTTTTCTAATTAATTGCTTTTGTTTTTTGCTAAGTCCAAGTCTCTGTGCTATTTCTCCATGTGTCATTAAGGTCAGTAGAACTGAACCTTTATCACTTGTTTTTAGAAAAACTTGTGTATAAAGTTCGGCTCGCCAGTTTTTTCCATCTGGTCTTTTCTTGTTACCTTCATTATTTACTGCTATGGCGTAAATATCATCTACTATTTTTTTTGCCGAACCTCCACATTCTGGATCTGCTATTGCTTCACGTATTACGTTTGATCTCTCGCGTAAACATTCTGCATACTCCGATTTTGTTACTTTGTCTGCGTGTGTAAGAACAATTACAGATCTTTTCCATACCTCTGCACCAAAAGCTTCTGTGATAAGTTTTATTGCCTCCATTTCATCTCTACTCAATCGGTTATCGTCTAGACAGCTAACAAACCATAGTGAGTCAATTCGTTTGACTTTATCTTTAATTTCAGCAATATATCTTCGATCGTTACCTTTTGAGGGAAGATCATCACAAAGACCAGGAGTATCAACTAATGTAAAATTTACACCATTAATACCATGGTCATAAAATATAACTTCTTTTGTCGTTGGTCTATAGCGATTAGTTTCAGCTATTGTTTTATTAAATAATGAATTGATTGTGCTAGATTTACCTACTCCGGTACGACCCATTAAAAGGAATACCAGCTTTTCTTTTAGTAAATCTCGTAGTAATGATTCAACGATTTCAAGTATTAAATTTGGGTTTTCTTCTGTCACTTTGTTTACTCGCTTTCCTCAAAATAAGTTGGTAACTCTTGTAATCTAGCCCCTACTCAGTCTAACCCCGGTAGGTATCACCTCAACCTTAATAAACTAACGCGATCGCATTTCAAGCTGACTCTCCTGCACACTCAGCGATCGCAGCATCCATTTCTTCTAGAGAAACAGCTTTTCTACCTTCTTCATAGAGTATACCAGATAATTCTCTCACATCAATCTTGGTGGGTTGTAAATAAACCTTTCCATCTGGCCCGATCGCAAAATCGATCGAGTCGCCCGGTTTCAAGTTAAGCCATTCTATAATTTCTGAAGGAATCGCAACTTGTCCAGAGTTAGTTAATTTTGTTAGTGCCATCTTTTCTTCCTCAGTCAGCCCCTACCTAGTATAACCCAGGTAGGGGCATCACCTCAAGCCTTAATGCACTAACTCGATCGCACCTTTCGTCAACGCTTTCGCAGTCAATCCATAAGCGCTAAATACGTCTCTCCAACCATTTTTCCAAATCTGCCAAACTGTTAAAATCTAACAAATCTTCTGCTAAATTTTCCAAAGCTTGAATAGATAGGTTTTCAATTTGGCTGGTTATTACTGCTGAAATTTCTCCAAAACGCTTTTTCAGTAAACGCATAACTAGAGCGATCGCTTGGGCGATGCGCCCTTCTTCTCTGCCTTCTTCTTTAGCATAAGTCAGCCGCCCTCTTTCGTCTTGTAAAATCATCGCTCGTCGCTCTACAGCTTCTACTTCTTCCACTGTCATGTTTGCTTGGTTGGCAATATTTAACGCTAGTTCTATCTCGCTGACTTCTCCTAATCTCTCAGGTATTTCATCCAAAGTGACTGCTTCCTTAATAAAATAAATCCACCGATCGCTTAAACTCGTTAACTCTGATAAACTTTTCTTAAATTTCGGCAATTCTATAAATATTAGCTGCAATTCAGGATCGGGATAGGCAAATTTTCTTGTTTTCTCCTGAAACACAAATTGAGTGATTACGTCGGGAGTTTGGTTAAACAATATAAAATCCACGATCGTCACGCCAATTACTGGGGTGAGACTGAAATAGTCTTCGCCAATCCCTAACTGATTTGTATAAGCTTTCCCCACATTATAAATCACCCTTTTGCTGAAAGCACTCACTCGCGCTATTTGCATTTCTATGAGGACAAGTGAGCCATCGGCTAAAATGGCTTTTACATCTAAATAAGTTTCTTTTAAGCTGAGAACTTGACCGGGATTATAGGGGTTAACAATGGTTAAGGATTGAATGACTTTCTCTCCTGAATAAATAATCGCATTGAGAAAGCTGATTAAAATCTCTTGGCTTTGTGAAGAACCAAAGATTTTTTTAAAGGCATAATCGACTTTGGGACTGATAAATCTCATTTTTTTTCTCCCTTTTTAGCCTGGTAACGGTTCGCAAAAATTTTATTATTTATTCTGGTGAACTATGAGGATAATTTTATTGTAATCGATCGCTTACGGTATGCCCTCACGATTCACTTACCCCTCATATCGTGTGTGGTTACTCGGTTTTGTATAATAGGGCGGGTTTTGTCATCAGGCGATCTGTTGGAATCAAAGCTTATCGTCTAAACCCGCCCCTACAATTATACAATTTCTTTACTCCCCTCTCCTCGCAGGAGAGAGGTTTGGAGAGAGGTCGAAAATTGTTTGTCTTTTTACTCCCCTCTCCTCGCAGGAGAGGGGTCGGGGGAGAGGTCAATTCTTAATGCACTAACTCGATCGCACGTTTCGTCAACGCTTCCGCAGTCAATCCATTAAACGCCATTAACTCACCAGCACTTGCAGTTGTTTCCCCACGTTTCCATGCGAAAGTATCGCGTTTGGCGTTACTTCTCAACATAATTGGTTCTAACATTCCACTCGCGCCACCAGTGACACCAATTAGTGCATCACCACCAAAGATTTCTGCGAATTTAGCATCATCCAAAAATCCACCATCAGGTTCAGAACAAGTATCCCAAGCAACATCGTGGGGACGATACAAACGGCGAGGATTGATAATAGAAACAATCTTCACGCCGATACCTTCACCTTCCAAGAAAGCTGCTGCTTCAAATACTGGCATTAGAGTCATATCGCCAACAACTGCAAACACAACTTTCTTACTCGTTCCTTCGTTAAGATTTGTTTGGGCGGGTTCGATTTCTTGCAATACGATCGCACCATCTTTTAACCCTTGACGAGTTTGTTCAAATGTGGTACGAATTGGCAATGGTGACTTACTGGCAGTAATCACAATTCCCTTATTTTTTGTTGTCAATGCCCAGTCATAACAAACTTGGATACTGTTAGCATCGGTGGGGAATAATGGGAACACATTGCCATTTCGCATCATCGCGGCGAAATATGCTTCAACTTCCGGGCGTTGGTGCGTCCAACCGTTGCGCCCTTGCTCTAATGCACCGGCTGTGTATAAAGTAATAGTGGCAGGAGTTGGACGGCGCAATTCTGCCATCGCTTGCGTGACAGTTTGCCAAATTGGTAAACCGTTGATGGCAAAAGATTCGTAGGAACACCACAAACTCCTTGCACCCATCAAGGATAAACCAACAGCTAATCCCGCACAAGCATCTTCACTCAAAGGTTCGTAAACTTGTCCGTTTGGAGATTGATTGTATAAGTCATCTGTGGTAGGGTGAATAATCTTTAATGCCTGGTTGATGTTGGCAATTCCAGATGCTTCGTTTCCGTCAGCGTTGGTGACTAAAAAAGTGCGATCGCATTCTCCCACTTTCCCAACTAATCGACCCATTGCTGTTGTTGAAACTTTCGGATCTCCACCCACAGCATATTCTTCCAAAGGCAATTCACCTAATTCTGGCAACGGTAATACAGATTCCGTTACCGCTGTTTTGGCAGCAGGGCCACCACCAGCCCGTTCGCAATTTGTTCGCACCAATTGCCAAGCTGACGCTGATAAAGCACGACCTTTCAACGCATCTATAATATGCGGCGCATCTAAAGTATCTTTGGGATAAAGATTGTGAGATTTTGCTCCCCGTGCGTGAACTCCCGCACCTTTCAATTGTTTGATGATAAATGCCGTGAGTTTGCCGCCAAGTGCAGATTTCGCCGCTTTGTCAATACCAGCTAACACAGCTTTGGTGAAAGCGAGGCGCTGTTCAAAAGAGAAAGCAGTGCTATCAACATAATCGCCGGTTTGGTTTTTATCGTCAAAATCTTTGGCATTCACTAAGATAACTTCTTCAAAACCATTACCGTGCCAATAAGCAAGCATTTCCTCATTGGTTTTGGTGGAAACCATGCTATGATGTTCCTGGCTGAAACCATTCCAAACCAACACAGGCAAAAAGTTAGTCGCGCTGGGATAAGCGGTGTGGAAATGTGCCATACTGCTCATCGGGTAAGGTTCGCCCATCCCGCCATCACCCATCGTGAAGGGGAAAAGTTTGTCTTTGTGCAATAAAGCAGCTGCCATTGCAAAGTGCTGACCTTGACCGAGCGGGCCAGCAGGTGCGAGAATACCGGGGATGTAGCCGGATAGGTGGCCCAGGAGTCCGTGCTTTTCCCGATAGCGATCGCGCAATTGTTGTACCGTAGAAATACCCATGTCCTCCAAAGAGCGATCGAGGAACATCGCACTATAAAAACCAGGGGCGTGGTGTCCAACTTCTGTGATAATATTCTTATATCCCAGCATCACCAAAGCAGCATAAGCTTCCGCTTGGCTGGCAAAACCGCCTGGGTGTCCAGAAGCTTTACTTCCTGTCACTTGCAGAGTAAGATAGCGGAGGGCATCTGCAAACAGTAAAGTTTGGTAGACAGCAGCTTGGTCAGTCGGGTCAGAAATTCCTACACTGCCCTCTGCGATCGCAGATTTCGCACCATAAGTCTCGAAATTCGGTAGCGCTTCGCCAAAATATTGAATTCCCTCACAAAAATCGGGAATTGATATCGCCTTTGGAGTTGTTGCAGTCATGCTGAGTTCCTTAAAGTGTCTGAGGAGACAGTACGTGCTGAATGAATTTAACAAAAATTTTACAACTATTAGTTGTCAAAATTTATTAATTGTATGTAAGACAAAGATAACTAAGTCAAATATGACCCAAAGAAAAATTAGATACTTTAACTTAGTTTAAGTAACAAGAAACATTTTCTCAAACAACCAGATCCAATGAAACAACCAAAAGGCCCGCAAACCCCAACATTTGTACAAATACTCCAGTGGGTATTTAGCCCAATGTCATTTATGGAAGACTGCGCCAAACGCTATGGCGATCTCTTCAGCATCCGACTGGGCACAAATTCTGACCCTTTGGTGTTCGTTAGCAACACCCAAGTACTGCAACAGATTTTGACAGGAGATACAACAAAGCAATTTGAAGCACCCGGTGATTTAAACGTGATTTTTGAATTTTTACTAGGGAAGCAGTCTGTAATCACCCTCAGCGGTACTCTACACCAACGTCAGCGCCAACTGATGATGCCACCCTTTCACGGTGAAAGGATGCGAACCTATGGAAATACGATTAGCAATATCACCGACGAAATAATGAATAGATGGCAGATAGGCAAACCCTTCTGCGTTCGATCTTCTACCCAATTAATCACTCTGCGGACGATTTTGGAAGCGGTATTTGGCTTATACGAAGGCCCACGCGCCCAAAAATTAGAGCAACTTCTCAGTGTCATGCTGGATGAGGCGAGTACTCCCTTAAGCGTCGCGATGCTTTATTTTCCAGCTTTCCAAAAGGATTTAGGCGCTTGGAGTCCGTGGGGAAGAGTTGTTCGTCGCCAGCAGCAAGTTGACCAACTTCTTTATGAAGAAATTCGAGAACATCGCGAAAATCCCGACCCCTCTCGCACGGATATCCTCAGCTTGCTGATGGCAGCAGTTGATGAAGCGGGACAACCAATGACAGACCAAGAATTGCGCGATGAGTTGATGACTCTGTTGGTGGCGGGTCACGAAACTACGGCAACAGCGTTAGCTTGGGCGCTGTATTGGATTCACAAATTGCCAGAAGTGCGCGAAAAACTACTGCAAGAATTGGATAGTCTTGGGGAAAATCCAGACTCCAACGCGATTTTCAAATTACCTTACCTCAACGCCGTTTGCAACGAGACTCTGCGAATTTACCCAGTAGCTATGCTCGTTTTCCCAAGAGTGCCGAAAGAAGAAGTATCGCTAGCAGGTTACGATTTCAAACCGGGTACGGTGTTGATAGGTTCTATTTATCTGACGCACCACCGCGAGGATTTGTATCCCGAACCAAGGAAGTTTAAACCAGAAAGATTTTTGGAAAGACAGTTTTCTCCTTATGAGTTTTTGCCTTTTGGCGGTGGCGCGAGACGCTGCATTGGTTTTGCCTTTGCCATGTTTGAAATGAAAATAGCGCTGGCTAAAATACTTTCGCGTTTAGAATTGGAACTTGTCGATAATGGCGAAGTGCGACCAAAACGGCGCGGTTTGGTGACAGCACCCGATCGCAGTATTAAGCTAGTTGTCAAAGGCGAGCGAGCGGTAAAATCTCGCACCCTGGAAGCTGTCTCCAGTTAGTAGTGTAGGGTGCGTTGCAACGCACCCTACAGTATAGTCATGTCATCAGCGTGACAACCTTGTTATTGCAAGCCTCAACGAGACACAATATTGCATTGTTGACAAGACTTTCCATAGTATCCCGACCGAGGGAAGGTTCAGAAAACATAAAATTCAAAATCATTTTTCCCGCAAAGGTTGTGACAGCAGCACTAAAAACACCCCCAAATGCCGCCTGCGCTGGAATATAGCTGATTTCTTCTAGTTCAAATGAGCCGTAAACTCTGGGAATATTTATTCGACCGACATTGGTGAGAGCCACTGTAACAGGCACTTCATTGGGACGGGAGAGAAGAGACTCGATAATTTTCTTTGACATCAACACTACGCTGAAGATATCGTCGCGCTTTAATCCAGCTTCAAGTTGTTGAGTTACATTTCGCGCTAATTCCCAAAGCAATGTATTCGGGTGAAGGATGTGAAATGAAGTTAAAGAAGAAGCCAATATACTTATGTTTTCTTCGCTGATAACTGGTTTTAAACGTCTTCGCAAATCGACATAAGAGCGACAGCTGAGGCGCACATCTCTTTTCTGAAGATCGGCTATTTTTCTCGCTGCTGCGAACATCATAGCGGCGCACAAAGCACCTTGCACCGTTGTCTTTTCCTGCCTGCAAGTATTGACAAGCTGTTGGGTAAATTCTTCATCTAGCTGCCTATGAACCATACCGCAACGCCTTAATTCAGTTGGTACAACCTTCTCAAAACCCAAGGTTTCCGGTTTGTTCCACAGCATCTGGAATTTAAGCCGCAATAAAAATAAAACGCCTTTCACCTGACCTCGAAACCCCGGCATCCATTCCGGCAGTAGTTCGTTATGAGGTGGAAGTGCAGGCAAGGTACCAACTTCGCTAATTCGATCGCCCGACGCAATTTTCTGGCAGTAAGTCAATATTTCTGAGTGCAATTGGATGCCCGATAACCCGTCTGTTATGGCGTGGTGTATTGTGGTGAGCAGATAATTTTTACTACTTTCACTCTCAATACGAACAAGGACAGCTCGCAACAGGACTTTACTACTATCAATTTTCTCGTTCATCTCTTCCAGAACTACTTCTTGCCACTCCTCGTTGTCCAACTTGTTCTCAACACGCAAAGGAATCCTTTGCGTCCCTTCTGTTTCAAAACGAAGACTATCCAACTCACCGACAATACGAGAATTCAGACGAGGGTGACGACACTGAATAAGGTCTAGAGCCTGTCTGAGAATGTCTTCGTTGAGAAAACCTTCGATTCGACTGATTGTTACCACATTATACGAGCCAGCACGGCGATTCAAAATTTCCATAGCTTGCTCTATGGGGGCGAGTTCTCTATTGTCAATCATCACAACCTCTCATTTCACTCTAGTAATTTCACTCTAGAAGGCAAGATCGCCTGTACTTTTGCTAGCTTAGTTTTGTACAGGCACTAAAAGCAAAATTTGTAACTAAAATTCTCTATGAGACTACCTGAAGGCCCGAAAACTCCTGAAATTGTACAGTTGCTGCAATGGGTCGCTAGCCCGTTGACATTGATGGATGATTGTGCTAAAAAATACGGCGAAATTTTCACGCTGCGGGTGGGCGAAAATTGTAATCCCATCGTCTTTTTAAGCAACCCACAGGCAATTAAAGAAGTTTTTACAGCCGATTACAAACAGTTTGACAGCGGGCCAGCGAACGAGTTGGCAAAACCGATACTCGGACAGTATTCGCTGATGTTGATGGATGGCGATCGCCACCGCAGAGAACGCCAGTTATTGATGCCTCCATTTCACGGCGAACGGATGCGAACCTACGGTCAGCTAATTCAAGATATCGCGCTTGCAGTTACCAAAGAGTGGCAGATCGGTAAAACATTCTCAGTTCGCGAGGTGATGCAAGAGATTTCCCTGCGCGTAATCTTACAAGCAGTGTTTGGTTTGCAAGAAGGAATCCGCAGTCAACAACTGCGGCAACTTTTGTCAGAAATGCTGGATGAGATAAGTTCTCCCTTGAATTCCGCTTTGCTTTTCTTTCCGTCACTGCAAAAAGATTTAGGCTTGTGGAGTCCGTGGGGTCGCTTCCTGCGTCGCCAGCAGGAAATTAGCAAACTCCTCTATGCGGAAATTAGCGAACGTCGAGAAAAACCAGATCCATCCCGCACAGACATCCTCTCTTTACTCATGTCTGCACGGGATGAAAACGATCGACCAATGACAGATGCAGAATTGCACGACGAATTGCGATCGCTTTTAGTCGCCGGACACGAAACTACAGCCACATCCTTAGCTTGGGCACTATATTCAATTCACCACGTACCCGGCGTACTCGACAAGCTGCTGCAAGAAATAGATAGCCTTGGCGACCACACAGACCCTGCTGCTTTCGCCAAACTGCCCTATCTTACAGCTGTTTGCAACGAAACCCTGCGAATTTATCCAATTCTGTTTATCACGTTTGGCAGAATTGCCAAATCTCCCATAGAAATTATGGGTCATTTGTTTGAACCAGGTACACAGTTAGCTCCCTGTATTTATTTAACTCACCGGCGCGAAGATATATATCCAGAACCAGATAAATTTAAACCAGAACGCTTTCTAGAACGCCAGTTTTCCCCCTACGAATATTTCCCCTTTGGAGGAGGTAATCGTCGCTGTCTCGGTATAGCATTGGCAGCATTTGAAATGAAACTGGTGCTGGGAACAATACTGTCGCGCTGGCAACTGGCACTTGCCGATAAACGTCCAGTTCGACCTATACGTCGAGGCTTTACATTAGGCCCATCTGGCGGCGTGCGGATGGTTGTTTGCGATCGGCGTTATCGGAAATCTAGAATCATGGAAACTACTGTTTAGCTGAAAAATAAACAAAAGATAGATAACTGCAAAAGATTTCCTATGTCGCCATGCAGATAAATTAATTGACGCGATCGCGTAAAGTGGCCAAATATATGCGATCGGGAGACTACATCATGACGCGAGACAAGGAACCCTGGCTGGAAGAAGAAGTACTTTCTGCCGCAGCAGAAATAGGGGTAATTAGCCAATTGGATAAAGTAGAGGACGTCAATGTAGATGTCCGAACCAATCTGCTTAATATCGTTCAAGGACAAGCGGATTCAGTTTCATTTGCAGGCCAAGGTTTGGAAATCCAAAAAGACATCCGCGTGCAGGAAGTACAAGTACAAACAGGTCGGATTTCAATTAATCCTTTAAGCGCTCTTTTTGGTGAAATTAAACTTAATCATCCGACCGATGCCGCTATCCGCGTTGTCCTAACAGAAGAAGATATCAACCTCTCTCTCAACTCCGACTACATCCGCAGCAAGTTGCCACCTTTAGACCTGGATGTAAATGGTCAAATTATCACCCTGGAATTGCAACACATCGAGATTCACCTACCAGGTAACGGTCAGATAAAATGCAGCGGAAAAGTTATCCTGCACGAGGGCAATTCTCGACAGTTAGACTTCATTGCTTTGCTTTACCCGCGCACTTCTTCGCAGCCGTTGTTACTAGAGGCGTTCCACTGCACGCCGGGAAATGGCATTTCACTGGAATTAATTTTGGCTTTGATGTTGAAGTTCAAGGAACTGCTGAATTTACCTTACTATGAATTGGAAGGAAGTGCGTTTCGCGTCAAGGATATGGAAGTGCAAAAAGGCAGCTTAATGGTGATGGCGGAAGCCTACATCAGACAAATACCGTCGATGTAAGTGTGGGGCTATCTTTAGATAGATAATCGCTCATAAATTCTTCTGCCGGGATGCAGATTCCCTGCTCTGTACCGACCGCCTAAAGTTAGAGAGTTACTTTGATAAAAAATGCTAAAATGGCAGCAAATCAACCAGGGCTAGGTGAGCAAGCACTCAGTAAGGCAGCGGAAATTGGCCTTTCCAGTCAACTGAATGAAGGTCAACCCATGACCGTTAACACCGAAAAAGTCGAGTTCCGTCTACCCGGTGAAGGAAAATTTAGCTTGAACGCTACTATTCGCTTACAAGAAACGGGCGAAACCAAGCAAACAGGCTTCACTGCTATACCTCGTATGAAGGAAGGCGGAAACCGCATCTCCCTTGAGGAAGTTCAGTACGTGGAAGGGAAAGATTTATCGCCAGAACTAACTAACGCGCTGTTAGAAAAGTCCAGCGAATTGTTGGATCTCCGTAACTTTGAAATGGAAGGAATGTCGCTGCGCCTGAAGGGTTTGGATGTGCAAAAGAGCAAACTGACCCTGCAAGCAGAAGCTCTTGTAAAAGAGTTTCCTTCAGCGTAAAGGTGATTGGGGGACTGGTCAGTGGTCAGTGGTCAGTGGTCAGTGGTCAGTGGTCAGTGGTCAGTGGTCAGTGGTCAGTGGTCAGTGGTCAGTAGTCAGTGGTCAGTGGTCAGTAGTCAGTTGTCAGTGGTCAGTTGTCAGTGGTCAGTTGTCAGTGGTCAAGAAAATTTCTCCCTCTGCCCCTCTGCCCCTCTGCCCCTCTGCCCCTCTGCCCCTCTGCCCCTAGCCCCTAGCTGTTTACGGCAATCTCTCTAATTGGACAGATTCTTTACAATTTGTAATTTTTTTAAGATAGGGAAGCTCGAAATCTAGCGGAGTTGCATAAATGGAAACTTATGATGTTGTAATCATTGGTGCAGGCCACAATGGGCTGGTTTGCGCCGCTTATTTGCTCAAAGCTGGATATAGCGTGTTACTACTAGAAAAACGTCCCGTTCCTGGCGGCGCGGCAACAACCGAGGAAGCATTGCCGAAAGAGGCACCCGGTTTTCACTTCAACCTGTGCGCGATCGATCACGAATTCATCCACCTGGGCCCAGTCATTGAGGAATTAGAACTGGAAAAGTACGGTCTGGAGTACCTTTTCTGCGATCCAGTCGTCTTTTGTCCTCATCCAGATGGTAAATACTTTTTGGGTCACAGATCCGTTGAAAAAACCTGTGCGGAAATTGCCCGCTATAATGAGCGCGACGCTAAAAAATATGCAGAATACACAGACTTCTGGCAGCGTGTGATCGGCGCGATGATTCCCATGTTCAATGCGCCGCCAAAGTCAATTATAGATATTGTTGGCAACTACGACTTGAAAAAGCTGCAAGATTTATTTTCCGTAATCGGTGGCCCGGACAAGACGCTAGATTTTATTCGCACAATGCTAACCAGCGCTGAGGATGTCATCAACGAGTGGTTTGATTCCGAGTTTCTCAAAGCGCCACTGGCACGATTAGCATCCGAACTCGGTGCGCCTCCCTCCCAAAAAAGCATTGCTGTGGGTGCGATCATGATGGCAATGCGCCATAATCCCGGCATGGCAAGACCTAGAGGTGGCACCGGGGCGCTCGTAAAGGCGTTAGTCAATTTAGTGACAAGCTTAGGCGGAAAAATACTCACTGACCAGCACGTTGAGAAGATTTTGGTGGACGATGGAAGGGCTGTGGGAGTCCGAGTTGGTGGTGGCAGGGAATACCGCGCAACCAAAGGTATTATTTCTAACATTGATGCCAAGCGCCTGTTCTTGCAATTGGTGGATGAAAGCGATGTGAATACTGCCGACCCAAATTTAAAGGAGCGCTTAGAACGTCGGATTGTCAACAATAACGAAACCATCCTCAAAATTGATTTGGCGATGGATGAACCGCTGCGCTTTGTGCATCACGACCACAAAGATGAGTACTTGATCGGTTCTGTGCTGATTGCTGACTCTGTGAGACAGGTGGAAATTGCACACAGCGACCCGTCTGTTGGCAAGATTCCGCTGGAAGATCCTTCTATGTATTTGGTTCAGCCGACGATGCTAGACCCGTCGATGGCTCCCCCTGGCAAACATACGGTTTGGATTGAATATTTTGCTCCTTATCAAATTGCTGGTGCGGAGGGGACTGGTTTACACGGTACTGGCTGGACGGATGACCTGAAAAATAAAGTGGCCGATCGCGTCATTGACAAGCTGGCAGATTATGCGCCAAATGTCAAGACAGCTACGATCGCACGTCGCGTGGAAAGTCCCGCCGAACTGGGAGAGCGTCTGGGGGCATATAAAGGTAACTACTACCACATCGATATGACCCTAGATCAGATGGTATTCTTCCGTCCCTTACCCGAATTGGCTAATTACAAAACGCCGATCGAAGGGCTGTTTCTCACGGGGGCGGGAACTCATCCCGGCGGTTCAATTTCGGGGATGCCGGGACGCAACGCAGCTCGCGTCTTCTTGCACGCACAGCAGCCTCTCACCCAAACTCTAAAGGATGCGGGAAATTCTTTGAAGTCAACGGTAGCCTCGGTCTTCAAAACCTCTTGAAGGTAATTTACTCACCAGAAGAAAAGTCATCCTTCCTAATGATGGCGAGGATGACTTAAATTTGCTCCACTGAGGTAAAAGAGATCAATTTTTACAAATGACTGATAGAGTTTTAATTGTAGGTGGAAGCGGACGGATAGGCAGCAGCGTTGCTGCGGATCTGGTTGCTCATACTAAGGCAGAAATTACTATTACTGGGCGGGACTCAGCTGCTGGGGAAGCGGTGGCTGAAATGCTTGGGTCGCAAGTGCAGTTTCTGAGTTTGGATTTGGCGGATAAGGAGGGGTTGCGAAATGCGATCGCATCTGCCAACATCGCCATCCACTGTGCTGGGCCATTTCATTACCGCGATGCCAATGTTCTCAAAACTTGCATCGAACAAGGTGTCAATTATCTAGATGTCAGCGATCATCGTTCTTTTACTATCAAAGCACTGAACTATAAATCTGCTGCCGAAAAAGCCGGAATAACTGCGATCGTTAATACGGGGATTTTTCCCGGTATTTCTAACAGCATCGTGCGTCAGGGTGTGGAACAATTGGATGAGGCAGAACGCATTCACCTTAGTTATGTGGTGTCTGGTTCTGGTGGCGCTGGAATTACGGTGATGCGGACGACATTTTTAGGTTTGCAAAATCCGTTTGAAGCATGGATAGATGGGAAGTGGCAGACGGTGAAGCCATATAGCGATCGCGAAGCTGTTGAATTCCCATCTCCTTACGATCGCAATGGCGTCTACTGGTACGATATGCCAGAAACTTTCACTTTGCCCGACACTTTTTCTGTCAAAACAGTTATTACAAAATTCGGTTCTGTTCCCGACTTTTACAATTACCTAACTTGGTGGGTTGCCAAAGTTTGGCCGTCCAGCTGGATAAAGAATCCAAACGTTATCGAGTTTTTAGCTAATGTCAGCCATAAAATGACTAATTTTACCGATCGCTTCAGCGGCATTGGCGTAGCAATTCGTTCTGAAGTCACCGGAAAAAAAGATGGAAAATCATCTATTTTATGTTCGACTTTGGTACATGAAAATACAGCCGTAGCCGCTGGTTACGGCACTGGTAGCCTAGCCCAGCTAATGCTTGAAGGAAAACTGAAAAAACCCGGTGTTTGGCCTGTGGAACAGGCGCTGCCAACCGATTTATTTGAACAAACAATGGAAAGCCGAGGGGTAACGATTCAGCAAGAGTGGCTGTCGCACTAACCCTGTCATTCAATTTTGGATTATCCCCCGACTTAAAGTTGGGGATTGACACCTTTTTGGTCACTCTTGGAGGCATTCGCAGTAGACCTCTTGAAAAAGCGATCGCCATAAGTCATATTATCTCCGGTTGCATCGTTAGTACATAAGTGATATCGTCAAATTGTCTGTTGTCATCGTTGGTTAAATTTTTACCGCAGATGAAGATAGATGAACGCAGATGAACGCAGATAAGAATAATCACACAAATTTTTTAGGTAACAGATGCTACCGGACATAATATAGCAACCGCCAGGGCGGTAAGGGCATCCTAAAACGCCAGAACCAATTCACAGCAAGCATTTCACTTTTGACTTTTGAATGAATGACTTTTGCTATATCATCAGGGTTTTCGCCAACCATATAAATCTTCCCAATCCTCTAATTCACGAGCCTTACAGACCAACAGATTCAAGATTTTGGGTGAAAATACCTTCTTGTTCCGGCTGAAAAATATATTCATAATCAAACTCTAAGGATTGGGGATGACGAATTATTGAAAAACCAAAATCGCTGACTGCATTTGCGGTAAAAGTAGGCATGACTAGCTCGATTACTTTGTCTTCCTCTATGTTAGGTTCTTGGACAAAATAATCATGCTTTTCAAAAAAAACTCTTTCGTGTTTGGGAGTAACTATGCCGTTAATTTTGTGTGCATTTTGAATGGGTTTGATATAGGTTTTAATAAAACTAGCTGGGAATTTTTGTAATTCAGATAATCTTTCTTGCTGCGCCCAACTCATTTGAAAGATCATTTTAAGCAGCTCAAAACCTAAAATATAATTGAAAACGCTACTTTTTTCTTTTGGATTAATCACCAATCGTAAAGCAGATTCTAAATACAGATTGGGCTGTTCTCGTAAATCTTGAGATGAATGTATAAAAAACTGCCTTACATAGGGTTTTAACAGGGCTTTATTTAACTCGGTTTTCAAGTTAAATCTTCTTAAATATTTTTGAACTTGGTGTTGAGTGTCTCTGTCTTGCAGCATTCGCCAAACTAAACCATCTGCGGTATATTCGTCTAAAAAATCCGCTTGCATTTCTGGTGCAGATGCACAGAGGAGATGACACAAGGACAAAACATAACGGCGTTCTTCCCAAGGCAAACTTTCCGCCCATTTTCTAGCAAGTGGAGGGAGTTTCTCAAAAAGAGTGTCTGATTGAATTTCCTGTAACCTGGATGAGCTTCTAGATTTAGGTTTAGTCATAATGCTTTGGCTCATAACTTATTTTAGTCAAGTGACTGCCAGAAGTTTGTGACATCGTACTCTAATTCGCCCAGCATCTCCCGCAGTAGGGGCATACTCAGACCGATGACGTTGGAGTGACAGCCTTCGATTTTCTCAATGAACAAACTTCCTTTGCCTTCAAGGGCGAAGCAGCCAGCGCAGTTCAAAGGTTCGCCGCTGGCAACGTAAGCTTCAATTTGGCGATCGCTTGCATTGGCAAAGTAAACCCGTGTCACCTGACATCGCACTAAGGTTTTGCCTTGTTTTTGGTCAATTAAAGCATGACCAGTGTAGAGGTCGCCTACTCCACCGCGCATCATTTGCCAACGTGCGATCGCTTCCGAGGCGTCAGCTGGTTTGCCGTGAATCTCGCCTGCTAGAGACAAAACCGAATCACAACCTAACAATAACGCATCGGCAAATTGAGATGCCACAGTTTCTGCCTTCCGCTGCGCTAAAGTTTGAACCAGTTCTACCGGATCGCTGAGATCGACTTGGGACTCATCAAAGTCGCTTGGACAGACCACTGCTTCGATCCCAGCAGTTTGCAACAGGCGACGGCGGGCAGGCGAGGCAGAAGCTAATACCAATTTTGGATTTGGGATTTGGGATTTTGGATTGACCATTCAATTGCCAATTATCAACTGTTATTTTTCATCTGTCAAAAGTCAGAAGTCTTTGGTTAGTTTCTAATGACCAATGACTAATGACCACTGACCACTGACCACTGACCACTGACCAATAACGCAAGTTGCTAGTTATATAGTTGAGGCTGATATTAGGTACGTTGTTGCGCTTTAGCGCTCTTATCCCAGTTGTAATAAGAGCGCTAAAGCGCAACAACATACCCAGAAAGCAAGTAACTAGCAACTTGAGTTAATAAACAGAGAACGAATCAATGATTTGCTGGAACTGATTCTTCACTTTTGCCCAGCGCTTTTCTGTAGTGGATACGTTAAAAGTATAGAGTTTGCCGCGACTGATGACAACGCTGGCTAAATTATGCCGTGACTGGGCTGGCAATTTGACGATATATTCCAAAAGGTAGTAAATTTTACCACCGCCTTCTCGCGCCTCGGCATTCACCAATTCTGCTTCGCGTCCAGATCCGGAAGGAGCGATCGCACTTTTTGACAGTTTGTATCCTACCTCACCAGGAGTGCCCAGATCGCTGAGAGTTTTGCTCGTCTCAAGTGGACTAATCACAACGCTGACGTTCTCGCTTTGCTCAATCAAATCGTGGAGTACCACATTCGGGCCATTTGAGGCGTTGTATGGAATCCAGCCATTAGGATAGAGGAATTGGTATCCATCATAGCTATTGATATAGCTTTTCAACCCGACAACCCCTCCAAGGCAACCCGTCAGAGTCAAGCTAAGCACGACTAAAAGTACCGCTGCGATTCGTTTGAGCATCTCTACATATTTTCCTTCGGCAGTGCGATTATATTGTCTCATTTATCTGACGCGATCGCTGTTGACGCCCATCACCATAGAAGAGGGGGACTCTAGGCGCAGAGGAGCAACCCCACCCCCAACCCCTCCCCGTCGCACGGGGAGGGGAGAAGAGGGGGAGAAAAATTTTCATCCTTAATTTTTCATTTCCATCACCTACGATCAATTACTAATTACCAAAAAGTAAAAATCTATGTTGACAACTACCGAAATCCGATGGTTTTATTCCGGTACGCTACCAGCAGAGATTCAAGATTGGTTCAATACCGATGCGCTAGGCGAACATCACCATCCGCCAGAAGAACGGGAAGATGTGTATTTGCACATTCCTGAGTGTGAATACTTAGGAATCAAGCTACGCCAGAAGCGTCTGGAAATCAAATTGCGAAAAGCCGAATTGGATGCGCTGCGTTTTGGAGATAATTGGGAGGGTAAAGCAGAGAAATGGGTGAAGTGGAGTTGCGAAGATCCGACCGCAGAAAGTTTGATACCAGTAGATTTGGTAAAGAAAGCGCCGTGGATAAATGTCAAGAAGGTGCGATCGCAACGTAAGTATCAAGTCTCCTGCGATACCTCCTTAATATCGGTGCCAGTCGATCGCGCGATCGATCGCGCCTGTAACGTAGAAATAACTCAGTTGAATATCCACGACAATGCTTGGTGGAGTCTTGCCTTTGAAGCATATGGGGAAGATACCAACCTAATCGATAATATTAAAGCTGTAGCAAGTTGGTTACTCAAAAGTTATCCCCTCTTCAAATTGCAAACTCAAGATTCTTACGCCTATCCCAAATGGCTTGCTATTTCTCAACCTGAAATCTAAAATACCTATGAGTGTTATTGCATTGCTGATTTTGCTCACCTTTGGTTCAGCCATTCCTCTTGGTTTAGCCTTGTGGCTGAAAAAGCGCTACAAAAAAACCAAATTTATCCTATTTGCCATAACCGGATTATTTATCCTCACTCAAACTAGCATTTGGCTGTATGATTTTAGCGGAATGCAGGCAAACAGCCATTACCTTCAACTTAAAACTTTTTTAAACCAACCGTTCACTGGGTTAAGCCAAGTTGGTTTGTCACGGAGTAAAGGCATTATTGCCCTTTCGTATATGGCTGAGGGATTGGTAAGTTATGCAATTCAAAAACCAGATAAGCAGAAAGAAATTATTTCCTTGTTAGAAAAAGCAATTAAAATAGCCCTTCACCCAGATATTTCACCTTACCCAAATATTAACAAAGTTTCTGATTGGGGTGAAGAAGGATTATACCTGAGTCATCTGAATGTTATCTTAGGATCTTATCAAAGATTGTCACGCAATCGCAAATATTTGCCACTCAATCGCACCATCTCTCAATACCTTGCAAAAAAAATTATCAGCGAACCGCAACATAATATCAGGTCTTACGAAAAAGCTCAAGATAGGTGGCCAGCGGACAATGCAGTTACATTATATTCATTGTATTTATTCGATCGAAACAACAACACGCAAATCAGTCAAATGCCAATCAAGCAATGGCTAGAATATATGGAAACCAAAGGAAATGAACCGAAAACAAAACTGCCTTACTCCGAACTTACCGGACTTGAAAAATATTCCAAATACCCACGTGGTTGTGCATTGTCCTGGACAGCCAAATACATGGGTGATTTTGCTCCCAAACAGACAAGAGAACTTTGGCATAATTACAAACAGTATTACTATAAAAATTTTCTCATTGTTTCTGGTTTCAGGGAATATCCTCCTCATGCTAATATTAAGCCAGATGGCGATTCTGGCCCGATCGTTTTTGGTATCGGTGCGGGTGCTACAGGACTGGCACTTAATGGTTCCAAATCTGTCGGAGATTACCTGACTTATTATCAGGTAAATAATGCAATCCGATTTATAGATATAGTAGCTAACATTCTATCATCTTTGGGTGACCCAAAGTGGGAAAAGCTTTCACAAGATGTATTGGCGACATCTATTCGGTTTAATGCAGAAACCAAAGTTCCCTGGTACTAATATTCAGGTAAGCTATCCTCCTTAACGGAGATGGAATAATAAATTTTCCCCCTCCCCGTGGCGGGGAGGGGGTTAGGGGGTGGGGTTCTCTTGGACTTTTGCAATATTGTCTAATCTTCAATTTTCCAAAACCAATTGTCTTTTAATTTCCTAACTTCCAGATAGGGAGAATTACCAGAAGGCTTGACAGTTATATCTTTATTATCCGACCTGTAAACAAAACCTGTCTTCCTATTTCCCAAAACTGCTAAATCGCTACAAAAGAAAATACTATTTGTATTAGCCTGTTTTGTAATGCTAATTTTTCTATTAGGACAACCAACTAGATGACGATACTGGCAGGGAAGTATTACTTCCGAGACAACTTGACCGGGAGGAGTTTCTATTTCTCCCGATTTTACCATTGCCACTACTTCTTCAAAGGCTTTCAAGTGAGTATTGAATGTTTCGCGGGTAGGGTTGGCGGGAATAGTAAGCAGGATTAATATCATAGTTATTATAGTCAAGGAAAAAGGTACGATCGCTTTTCGTAAGTTATGCTTAACTTGGATAAATACGTAAATCGGCCAAAGGAATAAGAAAGTCCAAAATAAAAGCGTATCACTTATACCTTTTTTCAGTACCGCCAAGCTAATAACCAATAAAATAGAGAAGACAATTAAAAAAAATATCGCTCGGAGAATGGCAGTCAAAATTATCCGATACTCTTCTATTAAAGAGCCCGATTGAGTTATGGCTGGATTCGTTGAAAAGTAAGTCGGCCAGTAAAATAAGAATATCAAAAAGGCAAAATTTATCCAGAACAAGGATACAAACTCGCCCAGGTAACATTTAAATATCCTAAATATAAGTTCCAAACAGCAAAAGACAAGTAAAATCAATGAGATGAGCGAAACTTTTGATTGCTGAGGCAAATTTCTGAGGTTTTGCATAACGATCGCACAAATGGGTACGTAGTTGCGCTAAAGCGCTCTTATCCGTAAGTAGTTGCGCTTTAGCGCTAAAGCGCAACTACTTACCTATTATTTCTTCCCAACATTCAATTTATGTGCAGTCCGAAGAATTTGTCCAGCTAAAATCGCCGCACCAAAACCATTGTCAATATTGACAACGGCTACTCCCGCTGCACAAGAATTGAGCATTGTCAACAAAGGAGCGAGGCCACCAAAACTCGCGCCGTAGCCTATACTGGTGGGAACTGCGATCGTCGGAGAATCTGCCAAACCGGCAACTACACTGGGTAAAGCGCCTTCCATACCAGCGACGACGATTAACACATTGCATTCATCAATGACTTGGCGATTACTCAGCAAGCGGTGGATACCGGAAACGCCGACATCCCAGAGGCGTTGCACCCGGAAGCCAGATAGTTCTGCTGTGACAGCTGCCTCTTCTGCGACGGGTAAATCGGCTGTTCCCGCTGAGAGAATGCCGATGATGCCGGAGTGCTGGGGTTCTAAGGTGGGTGGGGAAATGGCGCAAATTCGTGCAGTTGAAAAGTATTGCAAATCGGGAATCTTTTCTTGCAGTTGAGCATAAACTGCCGGTTCGATGCGGGTTGCCATCACGACTGGATTGTGCTGGCGCATCACCTCTATAATTTGTACAATTTGATCGGGAGTTTTACCGAGTCCCCAAATCACTTCTGGGAAACCAGTACGCAGGCGACGGTGATGATCGATACGAGCGAAATCTCCAACAGGCTCAAAGTCAAAGTGCTTTAGTTTGTCGAGGGCTGCGTCTGGGCTGACTTCACCCGCAGCGACGGCTTGCAGCAGATTACGTAAAATTTCAGGTTGGGTCACGGGATATATTTTAGGCTTTCTTATCTACGATCTTAAGTTCCGTGCGATCGCTTCCCGAAGCAGTCATAAGCTTTCGCGCATCTAAGTTTTATAAATGGGCGAGCAAGATGCCCGCTCCACAAGAGTTTCACAAATTGCGACCCTAAAAAATAGATGCGCCACAGCTTATCACTCTGAAGAAATCTGCCTAACTTCTTCCACAGTCAAACTAAGGGCTGAAGCTACCTGCTCCACACTCAACCCCATAGCCAACAACCGGGGGATAGAATCCCTTCGTGCTTGTTCGGTAGAGGCGAGTGTCTGTTCTGCACTTTCGGCCCTTTGCCGCTCTTGTTCGGCCCTTTGCCGCTCTTGTTCGGCCTTTTGCCGCTCTTGTTCAGCCTTTTGCCGCTCTTGTTCGGCCTTTTGCCGCTCTTGTTCAGCCCGTAAACTTTCGAGTTCGGCTCTTTCAGCACCAGTCAGCAACAAATTGCCTTGGAGATCCCACCATCTCAACCAGAGAAAGTTTTGGTTTTGATAGTTTCCGTGCCACAGTCCCAATTCTACACCTAAGTGCGCGATCGGATAATGACCCCGTTCGTTGGGAGACATTTTCTCAAAAAACCCGTTCACAAGGTTGTAGACTTCTAAGTTGCCGTTGGCGACTTCATAGATGCCGTAGTAGGGAACTCGCACGATGCGTTCGTACACCCAAAACTTCCCCGGTCTGGTGACTTCATTACCAGAATAAGATAAAGATGTGCGATCGCGTTCTTCTGTACCATCCCCACTAGCAAACTCCAAAATAATTAATGGAGCCATGAATTCCCGCCACAGCACGTAGGAACGACGAATCTCACCATTTACCAGAGGCGGTACATTCGGTACGTAGAACCAATCTGGCGCTTCTGCGCCTTTTTCTGGAGGCTCAGTTTCTCGCCAATAAATGCCGCCGTTTTGTCCGATCGCATATTGTCCATCAGGATGCAGCTGCTGCAAAACCGGGCCTAAAGAATCTGTCAGAATAATACTTTGAGGATGCTCCTGAAAATTTTTCACAAAAGTACCGTCTGACTCCGGTAATTGCGTGTAGTCGGGAAAAGGAGGAGGCAATTCGATTCGAGTGGATATCTCAGTCATAGGGCAGCTACCTTAACCCTTAATCTTTCTCTATTTTCTCATAAATTTCAGTTAAATATGGGATGATATCAAGTCCGGTGGCATCGTTAGTACATGAGTGAGTTCGTCAAATTGTCTATTGTCATCGTTGGTTAAATTTTTACCGCAGATGAACGCAGATTAACGCAGATAGGAATGAGCGCACGAATTTTTTGGGTTACCGATGCGTAAGCGCACTTTACTTATCTAACGCAAGTTGCTAGTTATAAGCATACTGGGTTTCGATCCCCCTAAATCCCCCTTAAAAAGGGGGACTTTAAATCCGGTTCCCCCCTTTTTAAGGGGGGTTAGGGGGGATCGAACCGACAATATTTGTAACTAGCAACTTTACTTATCTACAATTTTAAGTTCCTGGATGTTCCACAATCCCCAACTGGGTAAGCCGGTGTATTTGAGTCCTGAAACGCGATCGCGCACCGCCATCAAAGCAGTTTCATTAACTAAGTGAATGACGGGCAATTGTGACTGAACAATGCGCTGAAATTCACCGTAAATAGCTTTGCGCTTAGTTTCATCAAATTCTCGCGCACCTTCGGCAAAAAGACGATCGATTTCTAAAGAGTCAATGCCAGTAAAACTGAGAGCAACCGACGCAGGTTAGGGAAGATAGAATAAATCATAGTGCAATGTCACGTAGGGGCACGCACTCGCGTTCGCCCCTACAAGCTAAAAAGACACCAAGAAGTATTAGTGAATCGGCGATCTAGAGCTAATTACTCATTTACTTTCAGTTCGTAAAAATTCCAGAATGCGCCACCAAGGGCAGAGAATTTGAGGTTTTGGATGCGATCGCGCACCGCCTCAAAGGAGAGCTTATTCACCAGATGAATGAATGGCAATTCTTCTTGGACGATTTGCTGAAATTGGGCATAGATAGCCTTACGCTTGGTCTCATCGAATTCTTGAGATCCTTCAATAAAAAGGCGGTCAATTTCCTTCTCCCAGTCAGAAATTTCCCAACCCTGAATAGGGGTATCTCCCAGTTCCGCGCCTTGGTTGAATTGGTGTAATCGTCCGTTACTTAACCAAATATTGGAGCCATTGTGAGGTTCCACCCCTCCTCCACCAAACCCACCAACATAACACTCCCAACTGCGATTTTGCAGTTTTTCGATCACCACGTTGAAAGCGATAACTTGCAGATCGGCTTGAATCCCAATCTGGCGGAGATCTTGTTTGATTTGGACTGCCATATTTACCCGGCTTTGATCCTCTGCTTTAACAAGCATGGTAAATCGCACTTGGTTGCCTTCCGCATCCAGCAGCTGTCCTTGGGAATTGTATTTAAAACCGGCTCCCAAAAGCAGTTGTTTAGCTTTATTGGGATTGTAGTCGTAGACCTTTAACCCCTGTTCGGGAGAAAGGTAGTAAGGACTTTTGAAATAAATAGGGGAATTCTGTAGTTCACCCATTCCCCGAAAGATGTTTTCTTTCATACGCTGGCGATCGATCGCATAGGCGACTGCCTGTCGAAATTCCTTGGTATTAAACCAGCTAGACTTGATTGGGTCTACGAATGGCTTATTTTTGGAATTACGAGCTTTGTTGAGATTAAAACTCACAAAAAGTGTGGTAGAGTCCGGCCCACCGTTGTAGATCGTAAAACGCCCCCGCTTTTCTTCTCGCTTCAGCAGCGGAAACGCCTCCGGAGACAAATCTAGACTATCCAACTGCCCAGAGCGAAAATTCATTAATTGATTATCGGTGTTTTCAATAATTTGTAAAACAACGCGCTCAATATAAGGTTGCGGATTCCCCTCTGCATCCTTTCGCCAATAGTAAGGGTTGCGTTGGAATACGACTCGCTCACTGGAGGCGTAGCTTTCCATTTTGTAGGAGCCGTTGCTAATAATTTCTTTGGGGTTGGTATCGATTCCCCAAGTCGAAATAAACTTGGGATTTCCATTTGCCTCGGTGCTTTGGACGGACTTCTGTAAAGCATGGGCGGGCAAAATTGGCAGTCCTCCTATGTTTCTCAAAAAGGGGACAAAGGGTTCCGGCACAGTAAATTCTATTCGGCGCTCATCCAGCTTTTTCACTGTTGGGAAAGCACGGCTGGTGCCAACTCGAAGACTATCTTTGATGTCTGTGGGAATTTTTGGGTTGAGATATACGTCCCGATATGTAAATATCACGTCATCGACGGTGAGCGGTTCACCATCTGACCACTTCAACCCGTTTTTCAGTGTAAAGACAATCCTTTTCTTATCTTCAGAGATTTCCCAAGTCTCGGCTAGTGCAGGCTCTAGCTTTCCATCTAGGGCGTAATTTTCTGTGAGCAATCCGTCGTAGATATAGCCAAAAACGCTGAACGCTGACTGATTCTGCGTTATGTTAAAAGTTTGTGGCCCGCTGGGAGAGGCAAAAACTAATTGGGGTACTTGAGCGGCTTTGGTTTTAAATTGGGTTGGGTTGCAGCTGGTGAGTGCTAGAGCCTGAATACACGCCAGTAAAACTAAAAACCAACGACACCGAGTAACGATCGAGAAAGTATTAGTAGAGAGCATATTGTAATTTCACGCTTGTTTTTTCACATAATCAGACCTAGTATCTACAGCCCAGGATAATCTTGGGAATTGTTTAGGCTATTTCTGTTCTATTTTGAGTTCCTGAATGTTCCAGAGCAATCCCCCAAGCCCGGAGTACTTCACACCTTGGATTTCATTGCGTACAGCAGCCAGAGAAAGCGGATTGACTAAATAAATCAAAGGCAAATACTCTTGACTAAGGCGTTGCGTTTGAGCGTAGATGGCTTTGCGTTTTACTTCGTCTAATTCCTTTGCCCCTTCGATGTAGAGACGACCAATTTCCGCTTCCCAATCAGCAACCTCTCGACCAATAATGGGGGATTGGTTCGGTTGTGGTTTTTGATTGAAGACGTGCAATCCCCCATCAGGAGCCCAGACATTTGCGCCATCATTCGGCTCAACTCCTCCAGTAAAGCCTCCAAAATAACACTCCCAATCAAAGCTGTTACCCAGTTTTTCTCCCAACGTACCGAAGTCAATCAAACTCAAATCTACTTGAATGCCGATTTTGCTCAAATCTTGCTTAATTTGGGCTCCTAGTGCTTCAGCGGTTCTACTGCCACTACTGCTTAGCAGCGTGAAGCGGACTCGATTACCGTTAGCATCGAGTAATTGTCCTCGATCGTTATATTTAAATCCGGCTCCTAATAATAATTGCTTTGCCTTTTCTGGATTGTAATCATAAACTTTTAACCCTTCTTGGGGAGAAAGGTAGTAGGGGCTTTGCACGGAAATAGGGGTATTTTGCGTTTTCCCTATGCCTCGAAAAATGTTATCGATCAAGGTTTGGCGATCGATCGCATAGGCAACTGCCTGCCTAAATTCCACCGTATTAAACCAACGAGATTTGATTTGATTTACAAGTGGAGTTCCGTCCTTTTTCTTACCTTTATTAAGATTGAAGGCAATAAAACTCGTGCCGGATGAAGGCCCGCCATCATAAATAGTGAAATCACCGCGTTTTTCTTCACGTTTGAGCAAGGAAAAGGTTAGGGGAGATACGCCCAGCATATCCAGCCCCCCAGAGCGAAATTGCAATAATGCTGTATCGGTGTTTTCCACAATTTGCCAGATGAAACGTTCAATGTAAGGCATGGGATTTCCTTGTGCATCTTTGCGCCAATAGTAGGGGTTTCGCTCGAATACAACTCGCTCGTTAGTCTGGTAACTAGCCATGCGATAAGGGCCATTAACAACAATTTTTGCTGGCTTTGTATCTACACCCCACATCGAAATAAACTTAGGTTTGCCTTCTGAGTCAAGAGTTTTGACGGATTCTCTCAAGCTATGAGCTGGCATAATTGCTAATCCGGTGGTGCGTAAGAATGGGGCAAATGGTTCTGGTATAGTAAACTCAACTCGACGAGTATCGAGCTTTCGCACCTTTGGCAGGGCACCACTTTCTCCTATTTTAAGAACGTCTCTGAAATCGGTAGGAATCTTTCCATTAAGGTAGATGTCGTTGTAGCTAAAAACAACGTCGTCTGCTGTCAGCGGCTCACCATCTGACCACTTCAGGCCCTCGCGCAGGGTAAAAATAATCCGCAGCTTATCTTCAGAAATTTGCCACGTTTCGGCTAGAGCGGGCTCAATTGCTCCCGTGACGCCGTTTTCACCAATTAGCCCCTCGTAAATGAAACCAAAAACATTTGGTGATGCTTGGTTGAGGGCGTAGTTGAAGGTTTTTGGATCGCCCACGGTACTGGTAACTAATTGTGGTACTTGGGCTGCTTGACTTTTAAGTAGATTTGGGTTACAGGATGAAAGTGCGATCGCGCTTATTGCTGCCAAGCTTACCGCCAACCACCGTCGCCAATTAGCAATACTAATATCAAAAATTCTCATCATTATTTTATATACAATAAATTGCCAGCTTTACTGCGATCGTAACCAACCCAGGAAGTCTTGCGTGCGGCTGAAATAATCCTCCACGCCAACATCCCGTAAAGCCTGTTGAACTACCAATGTACCAAAATCTCTAGTATTGCCGCTCAGAAACACTTTAACTTGAGTAGGGTGCGATCGCGCGTGTCCCAAGATGCAGTGTAAAATCAAGTTATCTGTACCGTCTTGAATCAGACCTGGCAGCAAACTTTCCCGAAGCATATCGGCAGTTAATGGAAACAACTCTGCTTTTGTTGCCAAGTTGTCAAGAGCTTGAAGCAGACGCGCTTTTACCTCCTTTGCTAGCTCCATATATTGAGGGAGCGCTTGTTCTAAGTGGAAAGCGACAGAGCGAGCGTAGGACGAGGAAAGATTTCGCTGCGCCTCGTTGATCTGAATTTTTAGATCTTGCTCGAAACGTTTGCGGTACTTTTGCTCCTCCTGCAACACTGAGACTGCTTCCAGGCAGCAAATGCTTGGTATGGCTATATTTACTGATGAGGGTAGATTCAGCAACAACCTCTCTGCTTCGGGATCTTGTCCTTTAGCAATACTCAGCGGAAAGTTAGTTTCAACGTACAGAATCATACTACTTAAAGTAAAGTATCACGCGGATAATAATATCTCAAAACTATGTATCTCAACTTGGGATCGATTCTAATTTCTACTTCAAATTGTTCTTTTCCATCTTTAAGCAATGGTAATAAACCGATGGCTGCTATCTGTTCTTCTGCTGGGGGTTTGTCTGACTTCCAGTGGGAAACTAAATCTCTCAACCACGACTCTGCTAAGGCACTTAAGTAATCTCCAGATATATATTCATCAGAGACTTTAAGGCCATAATGACCAAGCACTTCGGCTGTATTAAGAGTGCAAACAGGTTCGGATAAATTGTCACTGTCCCACTTGAAAATCTTAATGTTTTCCAATTCAATAAACATGACAAAAGGAATGGCTCCATTCCCAGCTTTTAGCCACGAAATGACTTCATAAATATCGCGATATAGTTCTCTTTTCACTTTGCCTTGAGCTAACAAAACTATTCGTTCCTCGCTGTCCAGTATGGTGATGTCAGGAACGATATGCTTTATAACTGACAATTCTTCGGTGTTCATATTACTGCTAAACTCCGTAGAAGGTAGGAAGGACGAAAGTCCTTACCACAAACATATCATTCAGCAGCTACCAGCAAGGCTACGGCATAAGCTGCAATTCCTTCTTCCCTTCCTTCTGGGCCTAATTTTTCGTTTGTGGTGGCTTTGATGCCAATTTGGTCAGGTTCTAATTCTAGAATACTGGCGATGCGATCGCGCATCTTGGTAATATGCGGCTTCAATTTCGGACGTTCCGCCACTACTACCGAGTCAATATTCCCCACCCGCCAGCCTTTATCTAACACCAATTTGTTCACCTGACTCAACAAAACCAGACTATCTGCACCAGCCCATTTCTCATCCGTCGGCGGAAAATAATGACCGATATCCCCCAGACTTAACGCACCCAGCATCGCATCCATAATCGCATGAGTCAGCACATCCGCATCGCTATGTCCCAGCAAACCCAATTCGTGGGGAATCTCTACCCCTCCCAAAATTAAACGCCGTCCAGCAACCAGTCGGTGAATATCGTAGCCATTTCCAATCCGAATGTTCATTTTTTTGTCAGTTGTCAGTTGTCAGTGGTCAGTGGTCAGTGGTCAGTGGTCAGTTGTCAGTTGTCAGTTGTCAGTTGTCAGTGGTCAGTTGTCAGTTGTCAGTGGTCAGTTGTCAGTGGTCAGTTGTCAGTTGTCAGTTGTCAGTTGTCAGTTGTCAGTTGTCATTGGTCATTAGGAAAGGGAAGATTTTAGATTGTCGGTTTAAAATTTATTTATTGGTAATTTACAATCTAAAATCTAAAAAGCCCATCGATCAAACAATTTTCATCAAATTTGCGTACTCAGTCAACAACTCGTCGTAGCTGAGACTTTCTGTTTCCGACTGGGGAGTCCAAAGCAACTCAAATACGGTCAAATATTCGGGCGGTGTGGCAGCAATTCGCTCAAGGGCTGCCTTTAAATCTTGTGATGAATAAACATTTACAAACAGCGGACGGTCATCTTCCGTGCCAATTAGCAAAGTTACCACAATGTATGAACCAGGTTCTGCATTCTGGTCGGGATTTATGTCTTTTTGCCGGATTTTGCCTTCTACATTTGTGATAGTTTCGGAGCTAAATTTGCTGCGTTCCTCAATGGAAAACTTATTAAAAATTGTCTGCGCTTCTTCTCTGGTGCGAAGAGTTTTGGAAATGGCCGATACGTGCGTCCAGTTTTCGGGCGAGCGCAATAACGCCAAAGCTGATTCTTGCACCAATTCCGACAGTCCCTCCGGCGTACCAGTATCTATACTGAGGCTTAATTCTGATAGTTCTTTTTGAATTGCACGCGCTTGCGCCAGCAGTCCCACCTGAATTTTGCTGATAGTGACAATGTTATTGTCTAGTTCTTTGTTGCCTGTGGGAAAGTCATTGGTAGTTTGAGCAGAATTTCTGGTGCTGTTCTGAATTGCGTAGATAATGAACAGCACGATTATTAAGATCATTAACCCAAATAAAGATGGGAAAACCCATCCCCATCCCGAATAGAAATAAATTCCACCTGACCTGTAACCACCACCATAGACAGGAGTGGAATTGTAATAACTACCGCCAGATGAACCACGATTATTGTTACTTCTGGAGGGCGAAGAAGAACCGCCATTCGATCTAGAAGGGCGACTGAAGGAACCGCCGCCACTGCGTCCGCCACTTTTTTTGGCGTAAGCTTCTTGCTGAATATTTAGATTGGTGACCAGCTGACGATCGGCCCTGGGAATTTCTACAACAGTGTTTAATAAAAGAAACGCAGTTGCTGTAGTCCAGAGTAACCGAGATTTAAGAAGCCGCATGATTTGTCTACCTTTCTCGAAAGTCTACCCAGCTAGTTGTGCGATCGATCTTCATTCTGCTCCTGATTTATGTGAGATGATTGTTCTTTGAGGCCAAAACTGGTAATCTCAGTTTGAGAACCTTTACTTTCTGACCACCTTCCAAATAAATCGGGACGGCGATCGCGCGTTCTGACGATCTGCTGCTCTTGACGCCACTTTTCAATCTTACCATGATCGCCAGATAGCAAGACTTCTGGGACTTTCAGCCCCCGAAAGTCAGCTGGACGAGTGTACTGGGGATAGTCTAACAACCCAGCCTCAAAACTCTCTGCTTTCAAAGACTCTTCCTTACCCACTGTTCCTTTTAACAACCGCACTGTACCATTAATCAGGGCTAGTGCCGGAATTTCCCCACAAGTCAGCACAAAATCTCCCAAAGACACCTCGCGGGTAACCAAATGCAGCACCCGTTCATCGACACCCTCGTAATGTCCGCAGATCACAACCAGTTGGTCGTAATTGGTAGCCAATTCTCGCAACAGCGGCTGATTCAGTGTTTGACCTTGGGGTGTCATTAAAATAACATCGCGTCTAGGTAAAACTGGCAGTGACTCGACAGCGGCAAAAATCGGTTCTGGCTTCATCAGCATCCCGACACCGCCGCCGTAAGTTTCGTCATCCACCCGGTGATGCTTATCCGTGGTAAAATCTCTGGGATTGACTAGATGGACTTGGGCAATCTGTTTGGCGAGGGCTTTACCTAGCAGCCCCGAACTCAGCCCAGAGGTGAAAAAATCTGGAAACAGGGTAACAATGTCAAATCGCACTTTGATTCGCTCAACAGGCAGGTCATATCCATCGTAGGTACACTGACTCACAACATCCAGGGTACACAGAGAGTATTCTGTATAAAGGCGGTCACATTTCTCAATTATTGTTTAATAATCTGTTTAATAATCTGGCATTATGCGTTAATGGTTAAGCTCCAGAGCCAGAACCAGAAGAGTCTTGAGGAATGACTTACAGGGGTAACTGGAGTCAAAGTAGGGCGTAGTTTCGACGCCCGCCCCACCGCACGAGAAGAGTAACACGATGCTGCAATTAGAATATCAAACCTTGGAACCCAGGAAACCCCAACTGACTAAAAGCGCAATCATGGTGATTGGCGGCGCAGAAGACAAAATTCACGGACGCGAGATCCTGCACACTTTCTTTAGTCGTGCTGGGTCAGAAAACGCCCAAATCGCCATAGTACCATCGGCTTCGAGAGAACCGGCGATCATTGGCGAACGATATCGCGCTATCTTCACGGAAATGGGTGCCAAAAGGATAGAGTTGTTAGATATTCGCGATCGCCAGCAGTGTGAAGACCCCACCATCAACGAGTATCTGGAAGTATGTACGGGCGTATTTCTGACGGGTGGCGACCAATTGCGGTTGTGTGGGTTGCTAGCAGATACAGCTTTGATGGAAAAATTACGCCTAGCCGTGTGGCAGGGTAAGATAACGCTAGCTGGCACCAGTGCTGGGGCGGCAGTGATGGGTCATCACATGATTGCCGGTGGGGGTAGCGGCGAATGTCCCAATCGTTCTTTAGTGGATATGGCGACAGGGCTGGCTATTATACCAGAGGTTATTGTAGATCAACACTTTCACAACCGCAATCGCATGGCTCGGCTGATGAGCGCGATCGCAGCTCATCCAGACCGGCTGGGCATCGGCATTGATGAAGATACCTGCGCCCTCTTTGAAAGAGATGGTATCATCCAGGTGTTGGGTAAAGGCACCGTTACGATTATCGATCCAGGAGAGATCACCTATACCAACCATAGCCAAGTGGGAGCCACCGATCCGATCGGTATTTGCAATATGCGCCTCCACATACTCAGTTACGGCGATCGCTATGATATGCGCCAGCGGCAAATCATTCCAGTTACCATCAATGGTTAGTGATCTTGGGAAGCAGGGGAGCAGAGGAGCAGAGGAGCAGAGGGGCAGAGGAGCAGAGGAGCAGAGGAGCAGAGGAGCAGAGGAGCAGAGGAGCAGAGGAGCAAGAGAATTTGTTAACTCAACACTCAAAACTCTCATATGTCCAATTCCCCATTCCCAATCCCCAATTCCCCATTCCCTATGCCCATATCTGCTCCTTATTGCTGAGCTACTGTAGTATTTTTAACATTGGCCGCCAAACTTCTTCATTAGGATGGATGGGAGGCCAGTAATAGAGAGATAAAAATGTTCGTTACGAACAGTTTAATAACGCTTACCAATAGGAAACTAGATAGTTGCTTTCATTGCTTTCATTGCTCGCTAGCTGCCATAATGACCCTCGGATACTGCCATGAAAATTCTTAAAATCCAGACGTTACGCGGTCCAAATTACTGGAGCATTAGACGGCACAAACTGGTCGTGATGCGTCTCGATTTAGAGGAGCTTTCCGAACGACCGTCGAATCTGATTCCTGGCTTCTACGAGGGATTGGTACAAGTGCTACCGACGATCGAAGAACACTTCTGTTCTCCTGGGTGTAGAGGCGGGTTCCTCAGCCGAGTTCGAGAGGGCACGATGATGGGACACATTATCGAGCACGTAGCCCTCGAACTCCAAGAACTGGCAGGTATGAAGGTAGGATTCGGTCGCACCCGCGAAACCAACACCCCCGGCATTTACCAAGTAGTAATTGAATATAAAGACGAACAAGCGGGTCGCTACGCTGCAAGAGCGGCAGTGCGCCTGTGTCAGAGCATTATAGAAACAGGCACATATCCTCAAGAGGAATTAGAACAAGACCTCCAAGACCTGCGGGAAATGTTCTCAGATGCGTCCTTGGGGCCTAGTACAGAAACGATCGTCAAAGAAGCAGAGGCGCGGGGAATACCCTGGATGTCTTTGAGCGCTCGCGCCTTGGTGCAATTCGGCTACGGGATACACCTAAAGCGGTTGCAGGCGACTCTGAGCGGCAACACCAGTATTTTAGGCGTAGAGCTAGCGTCAGATAAAGAAAGCACCAAACAGATTCTGCGGGAAGCTGGAGTGCCCGTCCCTCGCGGCACCGTCATCAATTATCTCAACGATCTAGAAGACGCCATTAAAGATCTTGGCGGCTACCCAATTGTGATTAAGCCCCTAGATGGCAATCACGGTCGGGGAATTACGATCGACATCACCACTTGGGAACAAGCCGAAGCAGGCTACGATGCCGCTAAAGAAGTTTCCAAATCCGTGATCGTGGAACGCTACTATCAAGGGCGCGACCACCGGGTATTGGTGGTCAACGGCAAAGTGGTCGCCGTCTCCGAACGAGTGCCAGCGCATGTGGTAGGAAATGGTAAATCTACGATCGCAGAATTGATCGAAGAAACCAATCAAGACCCGAATCGCGGCGAAGGCCACGATAACATTCTCACCAAAATTACCCTAGACCGCACCAGCTGGCAATTGTTGGAGCGGCAGGGATACACCCTGGAAACAGTGGTGGAGGCAGGTCAAATCTGTTACCTGCGGGCAACGGCAAATCTCAGTACGGGCGGGATAGCAGTCGATCGCACCGACGACATCCATCCCGAAAATATCTGGCTGGCCCAGCGGGTAGCCAAAATTATCGGTTTGGATATCGCCGGAATAGATGTAGTCACCCCCGATATCACCAAGCCTTTAGGAGAAATGGATGGCGTCATCGTCGAAGTGAACGCCGCACCGGGATTTCGGATGCACGTTGCGCCCAGCGTGGGAATTGCGCGGAATGTAGCCGCACCAGTCCTAGATATGCTCTTTCCCCCCGGCACACCCTCTCGCATCCCCATCGTGGCAGTCACGGGTACGAACGGCAAAACCACCACGACCCGACTGCTAGCTCATATTTACAAGAGTACGGGTGTGACAGTCGGCTACACAACCACCGACGCCACCTACATCGGCGATTACCTCGTCCAAAAAGGCGACAATACCGGGCCCCAAAGCGCCCAGCTAATTCTGCAAGACCCGACAGTGGAAGTGGCAATCCTGGAAAGTGCCAGGGGTGGGATTTTGCGATCGGGCCTGGGCTTTGACGCTTCTGATGTGGGCGTAGTGCTGAATGTGGCGGCGGATCACCTGGGCATTGGCGATATCGACACAGTAGAACAATTAGCCAACCTCAAAGGCGTGGTGGCAGAAGCAGTTCTGCCCAAAGGTTATGCTGTGTTGAATGCAGACGACCCCCTGGTGGCGGAGATAGCAAAGCGGGTCAAGGCTCAGATTGCTTACTTCACCATGAATCCAGAAAACCCCCTCGTGAAGGAACACACCAACAAGGGAGGTGTGGCGGCAGTCTATGAAAACGGCTATTTGTCGATTTTAAAGGGAGATTGGACGCTGCGAATTGAGCAGGCGGTGAATGTGCCTCTGACAATGGCAGCGCGGGCTCCATTTATGATTGCCAATGCCCTGGCGGCTAGTTTGGCGGCATTTGTGCAGGGAGTCGAGATGGAGGTAATTCGCACCGCGCTCAAGACTTTCCGGGCTTCGGTAGATCAAACGCCGGGACGGATGAATATCTTCAATTTGGGCAAATATCACGCTTTGGTGGATTATGCCCACAATCCCCACAGCTACGAAGCCCTGAGCGGTTTTGTCCGCAACTGGCCGGGTGAGCGAATCGGTGTGGTGGGAGGCCCAGGCGATCGCCGCGATGAAGATTTCGTGATGCTGGGCAAACTGGCAGCAGAAATGTTCGATCGCATCATCATCAAAGAAGACGACGATACGCGGGGACGCACTCGCGGAGACGCCGCAACCTTGATTGTCAAAGGCATCCAGCAAGCTAAACCAGAAGCCCGTTATGAAGCAATTCTCGATGAGATAACAGCCATCAACACAGCTTTAGATGGCGCTTCCGCAAACAGCTTGGTGGTGATATTACCCGAAAGTGTCACTCGCGCGATCGGTATGATCGAGACCCGCAATCCATTACCCGATCGCCAACAGCAACCAGCTGCGGTAGACTCGCCAAATACCATCAAACCTTCTGTAGCCAATCAAGTTTCAGGCATCTAAACGCCACAACAACAAACCCAAGAAACCCGGTTTCTCCAAGAAACCGGGTTTCTGAGTGTTCAGCGCTTTGTAGCTTTGTAGGTTGTGTTGAGGCACGAAACCCAACAAATGCGTTGAGTTTCTCAACCCTATAAAAACATTTTTATTTCTTTTCTCCTCCCCCCCTCTCCCCCTCAGACTCTGGTGAATCTGAATCTTCTTCAGGCTTTTTAAACTCATCCTTAAAACCGCGCAAAGTCTTAGCCAAAGCAGTACCAACTTCAGGAATTTTCTTAGGGCCAAAAATCAGAATAGCAACTAAAGCAACGATCCCCAATTCGGGCAATCCTAAACCAAACATATATTACTCCTACATATATTCAGTAATTTTCTTACTAAAGCAATGATACCCTGTCCGAACGATCGCCCATAATAAAACTTTCCTGGCACGTAGTTGCGCTTCAGCGCTCTTGTCTTGGCACGTAGTTGCGCTTCAGCGCTCTTGGCACGTAGTTGCGCTTCAGCGCTCTTGTCTTGGCACGTAGTTGCGCTTCAGCGCTCTTGGTACGTTGTTGCGCTTCAGCGCTCTTGGCACGTAGTTGCGCTTCAGCGCTCTTGGTACGTAGTTGCGCTTCAGCGCTCTTTAAGATAGCGCTAAAGCGCAACAACGTACCTAATATTCCAGGTACATTATTGCGGCTTCAGCGCTCTTTAAGATAGGCGCTCATTAACCAGAATATCGCGCATCGGCAGCGAAATCGCAAACTCAGCCCCCTCACCAGGCCCACTAATACAGCTAATTTGTCCACCGTGTTTATCCACAACAATCTGGTAACAAATAGATAACCCTAAACCTGTGCCAGACCCAACAGGCTTTGTCGTGAAGAAAGGGTCAAATATTTTAGAGCGGACAACCTCCGTCATTCCTAGGCCATTGTCAGCAATCCGAATGATGACATTCTGCGACTCGCTAACTTCAGTGCGAATCGTAATCGTAGGCAATCGGGCCTCATTGTCCCTTACCTCCGACAAAGCATCAATTGCATTACTCAAAATATTCATAAACACTTGATTTAGTTCCGAAGCATAACAGGTAACTTTCGGCAGCTGACCGTATTCTTTAATCACCTCAATGCCTTTTCGCTGGCCCTCTGCTTTGAGGCGAGACTGAAACAGCATTAAAGTACTATCAATCCCCTCATGGATATTCACCGGCTTCTTGGAAGATTCATCCAACCGCGAGAAGTTCCGCAAAGATAGGACAATCTGGCGGATGCGTTCAGCCCCAACTTGCATCGATTCTAGTATTTTAGACAAATCTTCTCTGAGAAAATCAAGTTCAATAGCGTCAGATTCAGCTTCAATTTCAGGAGTCGAATGAGGATAAGTTTGCTGATATAGCTCAATCAAACCGAGCATTTGTTTTGTATACTCCTGGGCGTAGGAGAGATTCCCGTAGATAAAGTTAATCGGGTTGTTGATTTCGTGAGCGACACCCGCGACTAACTGACCGAGGCTGGACATTTTTTCGGTTTGAATCAGTTGAGTTTGGGTTTGTTGCAATTCGCGCAAAGTTTTTTGTAACTGATTTGCTTGTTCTCGCAATTGCGCTTCCGATTGTTGCAGCGCCTGTTCCGCTAATTTGCGTTCCGTGATATCTTGTACTGTGCCAAAAAGCTTAATTACTTTACCAGCATCCAAAATCGCTTGTCCCTTGGTATAAACATATCTGACGGAACCGTCGGGGCGTAAAATCCGAAAGTCAAACTCATAAGTTTGTCCAGACTCCATCGCCTGCTCGATTGTGGTTTGCCAAAACACAAAATCATCAGGATGAATTTGTCGTTCTTGTTCGGAGAAAGTCGGTACTCCTTGGCTGGGGTCAAGACCGAAGATGCGGAAGCTTTCATCTGACCAAGACATTTCTTTGGTACTGATATCGAATTCCCAGCTACCGAGGTGAGCTATCCTTTGCGCTTCGGCGAGTCGGGTTTCTTTGGTTTGTAATTCCAGGGTTCGCTCTTGTACTTTTAACTCCAAGGTTTGGGTATAATCTTCTAATTGTTCGTTGGCTTGTTTGAGTTTTTCGGTAGTGTCTGATAAGTCCGCAACTAAACGAGCATTTTCGATGGAAATTGCGGCTTGGGAAGAGAGCATTTTTAAAACTTCCAGTCTCTCCTCAGTAAAAGCCCCTTTAGTTAAGTTATTTTCTAAGTAAAGGAAGCCTATCGCTTTTCCTTGATTGATAATTGGAGTACATAAGACGGATAAAGGTTTGTTGGCGATGATATAGGGATCGGTAGTAAATATTCCTTCATTCTGGGCATCGTTTAAAAGTACGCTTGATTTGGTTCTCTGTACATAATTGAGCGTAGTCAGTGGGAGTACTTGACCGATTTGCACGGCGGGATATATCTGCACGTTCACTTCGCCGGAATTAACTTCGCCAAAAGCTTCCACTACTAGAGAACCTGACTGATTCTGAATCAGAAATCCTTTTTGGGCTCCAGCATTTTCTATGGCAATTTTCATCAATTTGTTTAGGAGTTGATTCAGAACTATTTCGCTGGAAATGGCTTGAGTGGCTTTCATAAAGGTAGCCAAATCCAGCAATTCCGATTTGCTGTTCGTGGTCAATGTGGTAGTTTGATTGACTGTAATAGCTGGAGGTTTTCTGGCAATTATTCTCTCTAGGAACTGGGGATATCTGGACTCTAAATCTGTTACCTTTGCTTTGGCTCCCCAGCGAATGTAACCGTAGTAAGCTTCTGTTAAATAGAATTGGGCAATTTTTTGATTTCCGCGTGCTAGATGAAATTCGGCGGCTAGTTCGTTGGCTAGTGCTTCTTCTTGGATATAGCCTTGTTCGCCTGCGCCAGTTATTGCTCTGTCGTACAAGGAGATGGCTTCGGCAAGTTGTCCCAAAACTCGCGCTTTTTCTGCTTCGATGAGGTCGTATTTGTGCTGGAAGTTGCAGGGGGCATGGTATGCCCACAGTTTCATTTTTTCTTGGTTCGATGCTACTTGGTGAAGGTATTCGGTTTGTTGCTGTTCTTCTACGTTGGCATAATGGGCGAGGAGGGCTAGAGAATAGTAGAAATTGTGTTGGGCAACAGTGGTTAATCCAGTTGCAGCTTGTGCGTATTGTTCAGCTTTCTTGGCATTTTCAACAGCCATGCCTGGTTCTTTAAAAAGATAAACAAGTATAGTTTTGGCTAGATAAATAAAAAACAGTGTTGTAACATTATTAGACTCAAGAAAAATTGGCAAACTTTCGATTTCATTAAAAGCTTCGCCAGTTAACAAACGCAATTCTGCTGGTTTGGCCAGTAAATTTAATACCATTTGCCGAAATATTCTGACACCATACCAAATAAATTCCTGTTTAAATTTCAGCATTAAACTAATATATTGAACATACTGATGATCAATTGATTCTAGATGTTTACCCAGGAAAAAAGTATATTGGCAATAGGTGCTTACAGAATAACCGCCACCTTCTATATCTCCAGTTTCCAGACCGCTTTGAATAGCCTCCTGCAAAGGTTCTATTGTTTCCCTAATATGAGCTTTCCAGTGTCTCACTTGACCGTTAAATACACCTAATACTCTAGATTTTAATTCTCTGGCGTCGAATTTATCTAACACCTTCAAAGCCACTTCACCATAGCGATATCCAGAATTAATATCTCCCAGAGGCCCACACAGAAGCAAGCCATACATAGCATACCCGTAAGCGGAAGAAGAAGAATTACCATATTTAATAGATAGATGTATCATTGTAAATATAACCAGCGGCAATAACGCCGGATTCGCGACATAAGCAGGAGACATAATCTTTATTAATATCTGCATAGCTGCAAGCTTATAGAGGTCGGTCATTTCTGGAAGATTTATTAACTCCTCAATAATCAAATCTTTTGGTGGTTCTTGCTCCAAGGTAACACCGAGTATTTCCAGAATTTGCTGCCCAGTATCGAGAGCTTTGAGCATCTGGAGTTGAGCCATATACATCTGAATTTGAGCTTCATACACCTTAACTTTATCGAGCAGATTTGTCGCTTGTTGCAGGACGATTTCAGCATAGACATTTGCTTGTTCAAAGTTGGTATTTAAATATTCTGCCGCTACCGCTTCCACATAGAGGTTAAGCGTCAAGTCATAATTACTCTCCCAACTAGAAGCTGCCAGCAATCCTATCCCCACATTTAAATAATTAACAGCAGCTTCATAAGCCGTCGCCGCCAAAGCTTTTTGACCGGCGATAAGATTGAGTTCAGCCAACTCATCTTTTTCCGACTTTGCGGTAACCAAGTCGGTGCCAAAATTTAGCTGATTGACCAGAGCAAAGATATTTTCTTTGCGCGATGCTGGCGTAGTATTTGCCAGCAGCAGTTGACCGATTTTGAGGTGAGTTGCCTTCTTTTCAGATTCGGGAATCAGAGAATAAGCCGCTTGCTGCACGCGGTCGTGCAAAAATTTATAGTCAATCTTCACATCCCCAAGTTTAAAAGCTGCCGCCTCTGACTGTCCGAACACCAAGGGAATTTTGTAAGTATCGCTCAGAGGCAGAATCAAACCAGCCTGAAGTGCATCCCATAACGCTTGTGCTGTGACTGTCTGAAATTCCTCATTCACAATCGCCAAAACCTCTAAGTTAAACTGGTTGCCAATACAAGCAGCCAGTTTTAAAACCTTCACCGTCTCGTTGGGCAATTTTTGAATATTTTTCGCAATCAGTTCGACAATATTATTATCGGTAATTCCAATCGCTTGAATAGATTCGATGCTCCACTCCCACTTACCACTGCTTACCTCATAAACGAGCAGTTTCTCCGCGTACAAACTTTTCAGCAGTGTAGTCAAGAAAAAAGGATTGCCTTGAGTTTTATTGAAAAGTAACTCAGAAAGCGGCGTTGTAGGGGATTGGGGATTGGGAATTTGGGATTGGGGATTGGGAATTTGGGATTGGGGATTGGGAATTTGGGATTGGGGATTGGGAATTTGGGATTGGGAATTGGTAAACAATAAAAATTCTTCTCCCTCTCTCCCCTCCCCGTCGGACGGGGAGGGGTTGGGGGTGGGGTTCCTCTCCCCCAGAGTATCGGCAACCAGCGAGCTAACGTGGTGCAAGGACAAAGGCTCCAGGATAATATTATTGACCGCAGTCCCGGTTTCTTGAATTTTATTAATAGTTGAAATCAAGGGATGGATTGGACTGACTTCGTTATCTCGATAAGCGCCAATCATTAACAAATACTGGCTATCGGAGTCAGTCATTATCAGTTGGATTAATTTCAAAGATGCAGAATCAGCCCACTGCAAATCATCGAGGAAGATAACTAAAGGGTGTTCCGGTTGGCAAAAAACATGAATGAATTGTTGAAAGACAAGGTTTAAGCGGTTTTGCGATTCCGTAGGCCCCATTTGCGGTACAGCAGGCTGCTTACCGATAATCAGTTCGACTTCGGGAATCACGTCAACAATCACCTGACCGTTTTGACCCAAAGCATTTAACAACTGCTGCTGAAATTTTTCAATCTCAGTTTGAGATAAAGTTAATATTTGGCGAATTAAATCTTGGAAAGCTTGGATGAGAGCGGCATAAGGGATATTGCGCTTAAACTGGTCGAATTTGCCAGCAATAAAATAACCTCTAGCTCCCACAATCGGTTTGTGAACTTCATTGACTACAGAGGTTTTGCCGATACCTGAATAGCCGGAAACGAGCAACAGTTCGATTTGGGATTGTGGATTTTTAATTTTAGATTCTGGATTTCCCGCTACCCGCTCAAAAGCTGCCAGCAAAGTGGTAATTTCCGCCTCTCTACCATAAAGTTTTTGCGGGATGAGCAGTTGACCGGATTTATCTCTCGTTCCTACAGTGAAGTGGGGAATAGAGCCTGTGGTTTCTAGCTGATGGAGACAGAATTCTAGGTCATATTTTAGTCCTAAAGCAGTTTGATATCTTGCTTCAGCAGTTTTGGCTAATAACTTCATCACAATATCGGATACTGCTTTGGGAATTCTTTTCTCCCCAGCCCCGCTCTCCTTCTCCCCTCCCCGTGGGGCGGGGAGGGGCTGGGGGTGGGGTTGCCCCCCAGCCCCGCTCTCCTTCTCCCCTCCCCGTGGGGCGGGGAGGGGCTGGGGGTGGGGTTGCCCCTCTGCCCCGCTCTCCTTCTCCCCTCCCCGTGGGGCGGGGAGGGGCTGGGGGTGGGGTTGCCCCTCTGCCCCTCTGCCCCTCTGCCCCTCTGCCCCCATCTCTTCTGGCGGTACTGGTTGTTTGGCAATATGACAGTGTACTAATTCCATCGGGTCGGTGCTAGGAAAGGGCAACTGACCTGTTAGCATTTCATAGAGAGTGACACCTAAAGAATAAAAGTCGCTGCGGTAATCAATTGACCGATTCATTCGTCCCGTCGCTTCGGGAGAAATATAGGCGAGAGTACCGACGATTTCCTTGGGATTGGTGATAGTTGGGGTTTCCCAGTCCAGACGGGAGGCGATGCAAAAATCTGCGAGTTTGATTTGTCCTGTCGAAGGGTTGATAATTATATTTGAAGGTTTGATATCTTTATGAATAATCGGTATTTTATGCAGTTCGCCTAAAGTTTCGGCTAAAACAATGGCTACACGGAGAATTTCTTTTAGTTCCAGTTTTTGAGAATCGAGCAAACGGTCTAGGGAGCAACCGCCAAAATCTTCTAATATGATGGCTAAGCCATTGCCGTGTTTTTCTAGGCTGTATGTTTTAACAACTCCTTCACAATTAAGGTTCTGGACGGTTGCATATTCTTGTCTTAAGCGGGTAATTTCTTCCAGCGTGGGATACTCGGATTTCAGGGCTTTAATAATGACCTGTCTTTGCCTTACGGAGTCGTAAGCTCGATAAATAACTGTATTTATCCCGCTGTAAATTTCTGCTGTGATTTGGCATCCTGAAATAGCAAACATAGTCTTGTTACCCTATTTGATAGAGTCGGGTTTTATTTTTATAGGACTTACGCAATCGCCCCCCTAGGGCGTGTTTTCAAACTTGATCGGCTTCGTTTCTGACGATTGAGATCCCCCTAAATCCCCCTTAAAAAGGGGGACTTTGAGTTTCTTTCCCCCCCTTTTTAAGGGGGGTTAGGGGGGATCTAAGGGTTTGAAAACACGCCCTAGCCCCCCCAAATCTGGGGGGAACAGGACTTTTCTCCCCCCAGATTTGGGGGGTCGGGGGGGCAAAACCTTAGATTTTGCTTAAGTCCTGTGGCTTATCATCAAAAAGCTTGACTACAATTCGCTACTCATGCCAGAACTACACACAAAATCTCAAGTTTGGGGAACGCCGCTACAGAAGGGCGTTCAACGCCTGCTGCTGCTTGGTTCGGGAGAACTAGGTAAAGAAGTTGCGATCGAAGCAATGCGCCTTGGTTTGGAGGTAATTGCAGCCGATTATTACAGCCATGCCCCAGCAATGCAAGTTGCACACCGCGCCCATGTCATCGATATGCTTTCCGATGCCAAACTGCGCTTCTTGGTGGATTTGGAAAAACCCGATCTAATTGTGCCAGAAATTGAAGCGATCGCCACCGAAACACTCATAGAACTAGAAAAGGAAGGCTGGCGGGTGATTCCGACCGCAAGGGCAACCCATTTAACGATGAACCGCGAAGGCATTCGTCGCTTAGCGGCAGAAGAGTTGGATTTGAGAACATCGCCTTATCGCTTTGTCCAAACAGAGGCAGAATTTAGAAGTGCGATCGCAGAATTAGGTTTGCCTTGTGTCGTCAAACCAGTGATGAGTTCTTCCGGCAAAGGTCAAAGTATTATTCGCACAGAAGATGAAATTGCAACAGCTTGGGAATATGCCCAAGTTGGCGGACGTACCCAAAAGCAACGAGTAATTGTAGAAGGATTTGTAGAATTTGACACAGAAATTACTTTGCTAACAGTGCGATCGATCGAAGGTACATCTTTTTGTCCTGCGATCGGTCATATTCAAATCAGCGGCGACTATCGAGAATCTTGGCAACCTTGTCCTCTAAATCCAGATACCCTGAAAGAGTGCCAAGAAATAGCCAAGAAAATTACGTCCGCGCTGGGAGGTTGGGGTATTTTTGGCGTCGAATTATTTATTCATGGCGATCCGAATGAGAAGCAAACTGTTTATTTCAGCGAGGTTAGTCCTCGGCCCCACGACACCGGCATGGTGACAATGATTAGCCAAAATATGTCCGAATTTGAATTGCACGTGCGAGCAATTACTGGTTTACCGATCGGCAATATTGAGTTAATTAAACCGGGGGCATCTGCGGTGATTTTAGCTGACGATGCTGGAGAAAATCCTCAATTTACGGGCATAAATGAAGCCCTAAAAGTTCCTACCAGCAAATTAAGGCTATTCGGTAAACCGAAGACTCGCAAAAATAGACGCATGGGTGTAGCTTTAGCGCTGGGAGAGACGGTAGAAGAAGCGAGGCAACGGGCGAAAGAATGTGCCTCCAAGGTGAAGGTTTTGGTATCTTTGTCTTAGTGAAAATTGTCAAAGATTGATTTGTTTGGTTGAGCGGTATCGTTACCTAATAAATCATTTCTCATAGAAAACAAAGGTTATTTCATTCTCGCTTATAGCGATTTTCAGTTGCATGAAGTACAGCCTGGGATCTCTGTAACTCACTCAGATGAAAAAAGCTGTATGACGCCAGGGATTTTAATCCCTGCGTCATAGCTCAAGCCGGTTTTAACTGAGATCTTGCACCTGTCGCAATAACCCGACGGGGGTTCAAACCCCCGTCTCATAGCGAAAGTCTTCTCAAGAGGACTGGAAGAGAATTTTAGTCCTCTTGAGAGGACTTTCGCTATTAGCCAGGGACTTGAGTCCCTGGCGGGTTTTGGGGCTACTTGAGAATGGTGCAAGTGATTACTTTCCAGCACAATAACTATTGATCTCTTTAACTAACGCCGTATCTTTCTTTCTAGCTTGTTTAAAAAATATAAGGGTAGAACTTATCCCTTGCGCCTCTTGTCTTTGGATGGAAAAAGCCATATTTCGGAATGATTTGCTGATATCTCCATACATGATCAGAAAGCTCGATCGCAAACCTTGCAGCTTCTTATCCTCAACTTCCACAGCTTTAAGTGTTTTTGCCACTTTATCAAGTTCAACTGCTGCCTTAATCAATGCTGATGGGTTACCCGTTTTAGCACCTTTAGTAACTGTGTCAGCTTTATTAATTATCTCGTTGAGCTTATTACATTGGACAACTTTGCTCTCGCCACAACTGACAGCTAGGCAGGCGATCGCCACAGCAGACAGAATAATGACAGCATAGCGAAAAAAAACCATTCTTGTTCTCTTTCTTGCTTCCTTTCCTACAAGCCTAAAATTCACGTATTTAAACAATGAAGATTGCGTAAATTTTCTGTGAAACCCTGGACAAACCGCTAAACTGTAAGTAATACTACTAAAGACATAAATACTTTTATGCCTTTTGATAGATAAAGTTCCTGGTATGTAGTTGCGTTTTAGCGCTAAAGCGCAACTACGTACCAAAAGGTATAAAGTGCAACTACATACCAGTTTGATCGACACATCGGGTTAAGTAACGTTCTGTATTTCATGAGCTTAAGGGTAGCATCCCCATTTCGCTGTCGTGTAAAGATTCAGTAAAAAAGAGGTATACCCGTGCCAGTCAGCTTTAACGGTTCCTACTCCCAAAACTTTGATACGCTTGCTAATACGGGGACGGGTAACGCTTGGACGAACGATACGACCCTCTCCGGCTGGTCTCTTTTCCGTCAGCCCAGCCCCGGAACTGCGATCGCAGCCTACGACGCAAATAATGGCAGTAGCAATACGGGAAGCTTTTATAGTTACGGGACTACTGGTAACACCGATCGCGCCTTGGGTGGTCTTGGGTCGGGTGGTGCTTACTTCGGTAGTCCAGCAGCGTCAGGTGCGATCGCAGGTTGGATCGCCTTTGCCGCCACCAACACTACTGGCACGACGCTGAGCAATTACACCTTGTCCTTTAACGGCGAACAGTGGCGGGCTGCGAACGCCACAGCACAGAACATGGTGCTGCAATATGGCTTTGGCAGTACCTTTACTACCGTTCCAACTTGGACGACACCGGGCGGCACTTTTGACTGGTCATCACTTGTAAACAATACTAGCGGTGCTGTGAATGGCAATGTGGGGGGTAGGGTTAGCGGCAGGGGTGGAAATATTACTACCCCTTGGGCAAATGGCGACACGCTGTGGGTTCGATGGCTAGAGGTTAACGATACAGGAAACGATCACGGATTGGGAATTGATGATTTCTCGCTTACCGCACTCCCCACCGTCAGTCTCACCGCCACCGACACCACCGCAGAAGAAGGCATTCCCAACACGGGAACGTTCCGTATCACCCGCAGCAGCAACACTGGCACATTAGCAGTCAATCTTTCTCCAGCTTCAGGAATTGGCACCGACTACAACCTCAGCGTCGCATCCGGCGGCACATTAAATGCAAGCGGCACTATTTTTACCTTCAATAGTGGCGTCGATACGGCAGATATAACATTTACTGCGATCGACGACATCCCCGCCGAAGCGAATGAAACATTTGCTTTATCTTTAGCAACCGACCCCACTTATATTGTTGATGCGGCTAATAATACAGGCAGCGTTACCATTCAACAAAATGATTTCGCCGTTACCAACACCAACGATAGCGGCGAAGGTTCATTACGGCAAGCAATTACCAACGCCAACGCCATTGCTGGCACGGATACCGTTACTTTCAATATTACTGGAGCGGGGCCATATACAATTAGTCCGACTTCCGCCTTACCGACAATTAGCGAAGCAGTTATTATCGACGGATACAGTCAAACGGGAGCGAGTAAAAACACCCTCGCTGTCGGCAACAATGCCGTATTAAATATAGTGCTTGATGGCACAAATGCGGGTGGGGTTAATGGTCTAACCGTAAATGCAGGTTCTAGTACGATTCAAGGTTTGACAATTAATCGCTTCCAGGGTGAAGGCATCCTAATTCAAAGTAGCAATAACTTTATTGTCGGCAACTTTATCGGGACGGATGCCACTGGAACGATCGACCAAGGCAATAATTTGAATGGCATCACGCTCGGCCCCGGAACCAATAATACCATCGGCGGGACAAATCCGGGCGATCGCAACCTCATCTCCGGCAACCAAATTCAGGGGATTACCATATTTAGCGGTAGCAATACTATTACCGGAAACTACATCGGTACTGATGCCAGCGGCACGAAAGACTTAGGCAATACCGTTGATGGAATACAAGTTATAAGCGGTAGCAACACTTTTACCAATAACCTGATTTCGGGTAACGATCGCCTCGGCGTTTACTTAGCGGCAGGTAATAATAATAAGCTGGAAGGAAACTACATCGGTACGAATGCAGCAGGGACGGCTGCGATCGCCAATAAGGCTTCAGGGGTGTATGTTCTCACCAGTAATAATATAATTGGCGGCACGACAGCAATCGCCCGTAACCTAATTTCTGGCAATAACGGTGACGGCATATCACTTGTAACAACCAACGCTACCGGAAACCAAATTCAGGGCAACTACATCGGTACGAATGCAGCGGGAACGGCAGCGATTGCTAATACTAGCTCCGGCATTGCTATTATAGCGGGTGCTAATAATAATTCGATCGGGAGTACTAGCGATCCATTAGCACGAAACGTTATTTCTGGCAACAGTCTCAGGGGCATTTCGATCGACGGCAACGGTACCGCTAACAATACAGTTGCGGGCAATTATATCGGTACGGATACAGCGGGAACAGGCGATTTAGGAAATGGTTGGTCGGGCATTGCACTCATCAATAGTTCCAGCGGCACGATCGTTCGCAATAATACCATTAGCGGTAACGATCGCCAAGGCAATACCATCAATAGCGTTAACGCTAACGTGCAAATTTTTGATACTAATAACAACATCGTAGCTGGAAATCGCATCGGCACCAATGCAGCGGGAACGGGACTCGTTACCTCAGCAACGAATGGCGGCGTGCGGGGAATTCAACTGAGCAATACTTCTAATACTACCATCGGCGGCACTACAGCGAGCGATCGCAATATCATCTCCGGTAACTCCCACGTAGGTGTCGAGTTTGTCGGCAGTGGACTCACTAATAACCGCACAGTTGGCAACTATATCGGCACCGATGTTACGGGTACTAACTCTATAGCTAACGGCGAAGGGGTTAGCATTTATTTCGCCCCCAACGTTACTATTGGCGGTGCGGGTGTAGGCGAAGGTAACGTGATTTCTGGTAATGCTAGAAATGGCGTTATCCTCACCGGAAATACCACCACTAACAGCAGAATTATCGGCAACTACATCGGAACGAATGCAGCGGGAACCTCTGCCTCGGGCAATACTTTATCTGGTGTATACATTCAAGATGCTCCTAACAACATTATTGGCGGCACGAATGCGGGAGAACGCAACATTATTTCGGGGAACAGACAAAGGGGCGTTGATATTACTAGCAGCGGCAGCAGTGGCAATACAATTGCTGGCAACTATATCGGTACGGATGCAGCGGGAACGGGCGATATAGGAAATACTTTGGCAGGCATCATTTTAGAGAACAACTCCAGCAGCACGATCGTTCGCAATAATACCATTAGTAACAACGATCGCCAAGGCAATACTGTCAATGGCGGTAACGCTAACGTGCAAATTTATAATACTAATAACAGCACCCTAGCTGGTAATTTTATCGGCACCAACGCTACGGGAACAGGACTTGCTTCGGCAGCAGGAAATGGCGGCATTCGGGGAATTCAACTGAGCAATACTTCTAATACTACCATCGGCGGCACTACAGCGAGCGATCGTAATATCATCTCCGGCAACTCCCACGTAGGTGTCGAGTTCGTCGGCACTGGACTTAATAATAGCCGCACAATTGGTAACTATATCGGCACCGATGTTACGGGCAATAATTCTATAGCTAACGGCGAAGGCGTTGGCATTTATTTCGCCCCCAATGTGATCGTTGGCGGCTCGAATGCAGGCGATCGAAATGTCATTTCCGGTAATGCTAGACGAGGTGTTATCCTCACTGGAAATACTACCACTAACAGTCAAGTTCTCGGCAACTACATCGGTACGAATGCCGCTGGTACGGTTGACTTAGGCAATGCCTTCGACGGCGTTTGGATTAATGATGCTCCCAACAATATTATTGGTGGAGTGGGCGCAGGTAACGTCATCTCCGGCAATAACAGCGGCAATGCAGGCGTCTCAATTAGTGGTGCTAATGGAACGGGAAACTGGTTACTGGGTAACTTTATTGGCACCAACTTTAACGGTACTGCCGCTGTAGGTAACAGTCAAAGAGGCGTATACCTGTTCTCTCCCAACAACCGTATCGGCACAAATGCCGACGGAATTAATGATACCCAAGAACGCAATATTATCTCTGGCAATGGCAATGATGCCATTACCCTTCAAAGCAATAACAACGATATTGCGGGAAACTATCTAGGCACTGATATTACGGGTACAATAGCTATTCCCAATGCCGATAGTGGCGTCTACATTCTTGGTGCTAACAATCGCGTCGGTACTTACGTTCCAGGCACTAATGACGCTGCCAAACCCAATCTCTTATCAGGAAATGCTCAAAGTGGTGTGACATTCGATGGCAATACCACAACAAATAACCAGGTAGGAGGTAACTTCATTGGCAGCGATGTCACAGGTAATAATCCTCTACCCAATAACATCGCTGGCGTGCGAATCATTGGAGGTGCGAACAACAATACGCTAGGTGGTACAACTAATCAACCGCTGCAATCGAACATCATTGCATTTAACCCAGTTGGGGTATTTGCCAATGCCAATACTGCTAATAATTCTATTGTTGGCAACCGCATTTTCTCTAATACCAACTTAGGCATTGACTTAGGCAATAATGGCATCACCGCCAACGACGCTGGCGACGGCGATACGGGTGCCAACAACCTCCAAAATTTCCCCGTTCTCACCTTTGCCGAAATTGCAGGTAGCAACACCGCCTGCGCTGGTACATTCAACAGCACTGCTAATACTAATTTTCGCCTAGAATTCTTCGCCAACAACGTATTAGATGCCTCTGGAAACGGCGAAGGCAAAACCTATATCGGTTTCTCTAACATTACCACCGATGCTTCCGGCAACGCAAACTTTACCGTCACCAATCTATCACTAGCATCCCTCGGTAATTTCGTCACCGCCACCGTCACCAACCTCACCACTAACGACACCTCCGAATTTTCCAACGACGTCATCATCGACGTACCTACCGTCAGCATTACACCCACTTCCATCAGCCAAAACGAAGGCAATAGCGGTACGACTGACTACATTTTTACCGCCAAACTTTCTCGCGCCACCACCCAAAACGTTACCCTCAATTACACCACCAACGACGGTACTGCTACCCTTGCTGGTAACGACTATATCGACAACGACAATAGCATCACCTTTACCGCAGGCGGTTCCCTCACCCAAACCATCACCGTTCAAGCAAAAGGCGACCAAATTGCCGAAAGCGACGAAACTTTTACCGTCAATTTAGATAGCGCCACCAACGCCAAGATTGACACCACCGCTAACATCGGAACTGGCACAATTACCAACGACGATACCGCAAGTATTATCGTCACCCAAAACGCCGGATTAACCACAACGGAAGCTGGAGGAACCGCTACCTTTACCGTCAAACTAAACAGTCAACCCACCGCTGACGTTACGATTAATTTAGATAGCGACAACATCCAAGAAGGTAAAACCGATAAATCTTCCCTCATCTTCACATCAGCGAATTGGAATCTAGACCAAACCGTTACAATTATCGGTCAAGACGACTTCATCGTTGATGGTAATATTGCCTACAACATTATTACCGCCAAATCGACTAGCGCTGACACCAATTACAACAATTTAGACGTCGCAGATGTTCCCGTCACAAACACCGACAACGACAACGCCGGAATTACGATTACCCAATCTGGTGGTAACACAAATATCATCGAAGGTGGTGCGACAGATAGTTACGATATTGTCCTCACTTCCCAACCGACTTCCGATGTCACAATTGCCATTAACAACGGTACTCAAACCGGAACATCACCAACTACCGTAACCTTCACATCAGCTAATTGGAATATTGCTCAAAATATCACAGTTATTGGAATTAACGATAACGTTACTGAAGGAAATCATAGCGGTACGATTTCTCATACAGCTACCAGCAGCGACGCCAATTATAACGGAATTGCGATTTTAGATGTTACCGCAAATATCACCGACAACGACAACGCCGGAATTACGATTACCCAATCTGGTGGTAACACAAATATCATCGAAGGTGGTGCGACAGATAGTTACGATATTGTCCTCACTTCCCAACCGACTTCCGATGTCACAATTGCCATTAACAACGGTACTCAAACCGGAACATCACCAACTACCGTAACCTTCACATCAGCTAATTGGAATATTGCTCAAAATATCACAGTTATTGGAATTAACGATAACGTTACTGAAGGAAATCATAGCGGTACGATTTCTCATACAGCTACCAGTAGCGACGCCAATTATAACGGAATTGCGATTTCAGATGTTACCGCAAATATCACCGACAACGACAACGCCGGAATTACGATTACTCCCACTACATTAACAACGGGAGAAAACGCTACAACTGCTAACTTTACTGTGAAACTGAATACTCAACCTACTGCTGACGTTAGTTTAAATTTAACTAGCAGCAATACGACAGAAGGTACACTTGATAAATCTGACCTCACCTTCACCGCTGGAAATTGGAATACCGTCCAAACTGTCACGATTACCGGAATTGATGACTTCATTGCTGACGGCGACAAAGCTTACCAAATTATCACCGCCGCCGCTACCAGTACCGACAGTAATTACAATAATGTCAATCCCGTCGATATCAACGTTACCAATACCGACAACGACAACGCTGGATTTACGATTACTCCCATAATATTAACGACGGGAGAAAATGGTACGACGGCAAACTTTACCGTCAAACTGAATAGTCAGCCAACTGCGGATGTTATTCTGGGATTAAGTAGCAGTAATACGGCTGAAGGGACAATTGATAAATCTTCCCTTACTTTCACGGCTGGTAATTGGAATACGGCGCAAAGTGTTACGATCGCAGGAATTGATGACAATATAGTTGATGGCGATATCGCTTATCAAGTTATCACCGCCGCTGCTACCAGTACCGACACCCAATACAATAATGTCAATCCCGTCGATATCAATGTTATCAATACCGATAATGACAGCACTAGCGTTAGCATAAGTCCCATCACGATCGCACAAACTGAAGGAAACAGCGGTATAATTCCTTACAGCTTCACCGTCAACCTTTCCAATCCCAGCGTCGTTCCCGTCACCGTCGCTTACACCACCGACAACGGTAGTGCTACCGCTGGTAGCGATTACGCGGATAATGATGGTACGATCGCATTTAATCCCGGCGACACCAGCAAATCCATCACCGTTAACGTTATCAACGATATCATCCCAGAGATAGATGAAACTTTTACCGTTAACTTAACCACTGCAACCAATGCAACTCTCAACTTAAGTGCCAGACAAAGCACTGGTATCATTACTAACGACGATATAGAAGAAGATGATTGCTTCTGCGAACAGATAGTTTATCCGAATCTAGATACGCTGACGGGTGAAGGCGGACCGAATCGATCGCAAGTCTTACCGAATGCAGTCAGCAGCACTAAGAATGGTACTGCAAATAACGATACTCTCATTGGCAGCAATATTAGCGAAGCACTCAATGGTTTGGATGGCGATGACTTGCTATTGGGTAATGCTGGCAATGATAATCTTTACGGTCATGCGGGTAATGACACCGCTTTTGGTGGGGACGGACGCGATTGGATTTCCAGTAATGAAGGCGACGACCTCCTCAACGGTAACTTAGGCGATGATGTTCTCAACGGTAACACGGGCAACGATACTGCACGCGGGGGTCAGGGTAACGATTTTGTGCGTGGCGGCGGTGATAATGACCTAATTTGGGGTGATTTCGGCGACGATACCCTCGCTGGGGATAAAGGAAACGATACCGTATTTGGCGGTAGTAGCGACGCCGTGACTAGCGACACGAACGGACGCGATTTGTTATTCGGCGGTATCGGCGAGGATGTGCTGAATGGAAACGCCGGTGACGACACTCTATTCGGCGATGACGGTAACGATACTGTGCGCGGCGGTAGGGATAACGATATCGTTGTCGGTAATGTTGGCGACGATATCCTGTTCGGCGATAAAGGCAATGATAGTCTCTGCGGGGGAGAAGGGAACGATACTATCTATGGGGGTAATGGTAGTACTCAATCTGGTGGTAATGCCGATCGCGATTGTATCTGCGGCGGTAAGGGGAATGACCTGCTGTTTGGCAATGAAGGAACAGATAAGATCTGGGGCGATGAGGGAGATGATACCCTCGTCGGCGGTAAAGACGACGATACGCTGATGGGTGGCGCTGGAAATGACCTATTGTTCGGGGATTTGGGTAATGATATGCTCAAGGGAGGTACTGGGACCGATCGCTTCTTCCTCCAAATCGCTTTCGGCTTCGATACAATTATTGACTTTGAAGACGGTCAAGATTTACTTGGTTTGGTAAGTGGCTTGACTTTTGAGCAATTAGCGATCGCTCAAATTAACAATGCCACTTTAATTAGTGTCAAAAGCAGCGGTCAACAGTTGGTAACTTTGTCTGGAGTACAGGCTAACCTAATCACACAGTCAGATTTCGTTCTGCTTCCAGTTTTAACTTAATTGCGATCGGGCCAAAAAGCTCAGAAAAATGTATCTGGTGATACCTAATTTTATACGTCTCTCAGCACTCAAGAAGCGTTCTGTCAGTAGATGTACCCAGGTAATTTATCTCCCTCCCTACGTAGAGTTCCATATTTTACGCAAAAACTTCACCGTAACTTTACATAACCTATCGGAATCGGCCTAATCGATGAAGATTCTGCAAATTAAGCCTCACAACAGTACCGCTTCTGGAACCATGACTATATGATTTAAATCAAATCTAAGTAGTTTTACGGTTGCGTTATTAAGGTATCCGCTATGATGACCCATACAGCACTATCGCCAACACTTGTTCCTTCAGCAAGATCCCTATCCTTTCCGGCGCATCACCCTTCGACTAGCTCAACTCTTAAGCGTTTGGTGGACATAGCGGGCAGTATAGTAGGGTTACTGATTCTGGCAATCGTTTTTGTACCGATCGCGATCGCAATCAAACTTGACAATCCTGGCCCGATACTTTACAGCCAAGATCGCTGCGGACTCCGGGGCCAACGCTTTAAAATTCGCAAGTTTCGATCGATGGTCACAAATGCCGACGCCCTCAAATCCCAAATTAAGAACGAAGCTAAAGGACTAATCTTTAAGAACGAAAACGATCCGCGTGTCACTAGAGTCGGGCGTTTCTTACGCAAAACGAGCCTAGATGAACTGCCCCAATTTTGGAACGTCCTGGTTGGAGAGATGAGCTTGGTTGGTACTAGACCACCCACATTTGATGAAGTCGCTAACTACAACGATCATCATTGGCGCAGATTAAATGTTAAGCCAGGTCTGACAGGTGAATGGCAGGTTAACGGTCGTTCTTCGGTAAAGGATTTTGAAGACATCGTTCTTCTAGACCTACGCTACCAAAATGTTTGGACTCCTTTGTATGACATGACTTTGATCCTAAAAACTGTACAAGTCGTTTTGGCTAAGAAGGGCGCTTGCTAAGCAAAGAAAAAATAAAAAGGCAAAAGTATAAAGACTTGCAATATCTGCTCTTTCTTTTGCCTTTTTATCTTTTAGTTTGTCCTTTTATTCATGCCGTTTTTGATGCCATTGCCAAGCGTGCATTACAATCTCCCGCAAATCTAAGTACTGAGGAGACCAGCCCAGATTTTGCTTCGCTTTATCGCTACTGCCAACTAAAACTGGCACATCACCCGGACGGCGATCGCTCTCGACCACCTTAAAATCGCGGCCAGTCACAGCCTTTCCCGTTTCAATTACTTCTCTGACCGAAAATCCGTTGCCATTTCCTAAATTAAATATTTCGCTATTATTTCCTTTTAACAGATACTTCACGCCCAAAACGTGAGCATCTGCCAAATCGCAAACATGGATATAATCGCGCACGCCCGTTCCATCTGGTGTCGGGTAATCAGTACCCAAAATAGTAATCGATTCTCGCTTACCCAAAGCAGCTAGGAGTACCAGCGGAATCAAGTGTGTTTCCGGGTTGTGATCTTCGCCCAGCAAACCAGTCGGTTCGGCACCAGCAGCATTGAAGTAACGGAAAATAACTGACTTCAAACCGTAAGCCACATCAAAATCCGCCAAAATCCTCTCTACCATTAACTTACTGCTGGCATAGGGACTCATGGGATTGTAAGGATGGTCTTCTGGGATAGGAACCTTCTGCGGTTCGCCATATACAGCACAAGTCGAGGAAAAGACGAATTTTTTCACAGAAGCTGCCACCATAGCTTCTAGGAGAGTCAAGGTGCCAGTTACGTTGTTACGGTAATATTTTCCCGGCTCTACAACCGATTCGCCTACAGCGATATAGGCGGCAAAGTGCATGACTGCTGCGATATTGTGGGTGGCAAACAGCTCGTCAAGCAGGGTGCGATCGTTCGTATCGCCGACAATCAGTTTTACCTGAAGGACATCTTCCACCAACTCTCGGTGTCCATACACCAAGTTGTCGAGAACAATGACCTCATAGCCAGCACGCTTCAGCGCCAGCACCGCATGGGTACCGATATAACCGGCTCCCCCTGTGACTAAAATTGTGGATTTAGCTTCCGACACATTCTATACCTTGCGAGGATTTAGCTCAAAATTGCCTGTCTGGCTGGATTTGGGGAAAAGGTTAGGGTGGCTCTAGTTTCTCTCCCAGACCACACCGTCGTCCCTGTTGCGATCGTACAAAGATATCGTCTAGTCGAATCAAACATGGTGACATCTGTAAATTCTGCCCCATCAATTTTGGCTCCCAGCAAGTTCGCCCCCTTGAGGTCTGCTTTGCTCAAGTCTGCTTTACTCAAGTTCGACCAATTAAGTTTAGCTTTGCAAAGAGAAGCGTTCGTTAAGTCTGCGCCTGTCAAGTCTGCGCCTGTCAAGCTAACCCCATGCAATTGAGCTTCACTGAAATTAGTTGCCGTCAGGTTCGCTGCTTGCAGTTTCGCCCCATTCAACTTTGCCTCGCTGAGATTCGCTCCATTAAGATCGACACCATTCAGGTCAACACCATTCAGAAACGCTCCTGTGAGGTTGACATTGTTTAAAAAGGCTCCATACAGTGCTGCCCCGCTTAGTCTAGCACCAGACAGTTTAGCCCAGTTGAGGTTGGCTCCTATGAGGTTAGCCCCCCGCAGATTGATATTTTCTAAATTTGCTCCGCAGAGATTGGCTTTCTCAAGGTCAGATCCTCTGAGATTGACTCCAGTAAGATTTGCCCCACTCAATTTTGCCCTACTTAGGTTAGACTTCACCATGAAGGCACCGCTAATGTCAGCTTTAGTGAAGTCTGCATCTGCCATATAGCCTTCGCTCATTTTGACAAAAGTCAGATTCGCCCAGTTCAGAAAAGCCCCACTCAAGTTTGATTTTGTTAGAAAAGCTCTGCTGAGGTTGGCTCCTGTGAGGTTCGCTCCCGATAAGTTTACGTCGATCAAGGTGACACCACTCAGGTCTGCGCCCCGCAGATCGACCCCGGTGAAATCTCTTTCTCCCATTTCATAAAGCCTGAGTAAGAAGCTACGTTCCATATTGTGACAACTCCCATTCCTACCGTTTTATGATTAAAAAATCTCTCTCAAGATAGGGGTAATAGTTCCTAGAAATATTTTTGGGCTAAAGCCATTGACATCGCATTGCAAAGCAATCCAATGATCAATGGCTCCAACAACCCATTAGGATATTACTCTGGCTCGCCTTCAGAAAAATTTAAGAAAAAAGTTGATTTGTCAAGTAATTTTAAGGAAATCTATAAATTTGCCCAGTATTTTCACTGAAATAAAAATTTCCAAGTTTATACTCATTACTTATAACCAACTTTGTGATTTGTATAATTAGAAGTTACACGACTGGGAATGGGTAATGGCCGATCGCTTATTTTTCATTTTCACCCGCACTGCACAAAACGGATATACGCAGATACACGGATGTCAGAATCAGTGTTGTCTCCCTCCTCTTTCCTTAGCCCCTAGCCCCTAGCCCTATGCTGGATAACCTCGATCTAGATCTTTGCCTTGATAAAGCGGCCTACAAATCGCAGATTGAAACCTTGATGCGAACTCTGCGATCGCTCCAAAAAGCTTGTTGGGAAAAAAAAATGCCCGTAATTGTCGTGCTGGAAGGCTGGGCAGCGGCGGGCAAAGGTGCCTTAGTCAAGAAAATGGTGGGATACATGGACCCGCGTGGGTTTGCAGTCCATCCGATCTGGCCGCCTAGCCCAGAAGAACAACAATACCCATTTTTGTGGCGATTTTGGAAGCAACTACCAGCCCGTGGCAGCATCGGGTTTTTCTATCACAGCTGGTATATCCACGTCTTAGAAGACCGCCTGTTTGAACGGGTAAAGGAAACGCAAGTGCCGATGGTGATGCAGCACATCAATGCGTTTGAACACCAGATGGCGGATGATGGAGTTGCGATCGCCAAATTTTGGATTCATCTAAGCGAAAAGGAATTGAAGCAGCGGCTCAAAAAATACGCTTCCGACTCCTTGCAATCCTGGCGGGTGCGCCGAGAAGACTGGCAGCAACACAAAAATTACGATAAATATGTCGCCCTTGCCGAAGAAATGCTCGTTTACACCAGCACCGGGCCAGCCCCTTGGACATTAGTAGAAGGCGACTGTCAGCGGTGGGCGAGGGTGAAAGTCCTCACCCAACTGGCAAGCTCAATCCAAGAGGCACTCGATCGACTTCACTATCGCACACCAGCACCAATTCTCCCCCCGCCAGACCACCTCAACCCATCCGAACCTGATTTCTTGGCTCAAGTAGATCTAAATCTCTCCCTCTCGCATGGAGAATATAAAAAACAATTACGCCACGAACAGATCCGGCTACTCAAACTACAGCAGCGCATCGACGAAAATCAGATTCCAGTTCTGGTTTTGTTTGAAGGCTGGGATGCCGCCGGTAAAGGTGGGGCAATCAAACGCCTTACCGACATTCTCGACCCCCGCAGTTACAAGGTTAATGCCTTTGCCGCACCCACAGAGGAAGAGAAAGCGCACCATTACCTGTGGCGATTCTGGCGAAAATTACCAACTGCGGGCAGATTTGGCATTTTCGATCGCAGTTGGTATGGTCGAGTATTGGTAGAACGAGTCGAAGGCTTTGCCACAGAAACCGAATGGCGTCGCGCCTATCAAGAAATCAACGAGTTTGAAGCCCAACTGACTGGCGATGGCTACGTTTTGGTCAAGTTTTGGCTGCACATCAGCCCCGAAAAACAGCTAGAACGGTTCAACGAACGCGAGAATGACTCGTTTAAGGGATATAAACTCACAGAGGAAGATTGGCGCAATCGAGAAAAGTGGCCTTTATATGAAGTGGCGGTAAATCAGGCAATTCAGCGTACCAGCACACCCACCGCTCCTTGGACTTCGATCGCCGCTAATGATAAGTACTATGCCCGTGTTAAGGTGATTCAAACAGTTACTGACGCCATTCGACGCCAGCTGAAAAATCGATAACTTAGTCATCAGTCATTAGTCATTAGTGATTTGCTAATGATCGATGACTGATGACCAATAGACCTCTCCTTTCAAAGAATGTAGAGACGTTGCATGCAACGTCTCTACAAGGGTTCAAGGGTTAGCACCTTTAATTTCTGGAGATGACCAATGACAATTACCCAAGAGTGAGGAAGTGCCGTCATGTTTTCAACGCTAACGCAGATTATGCTGATAGTGCTGATCGGCGTTATTGTTTGGCAGGCATTGGTGAAAGGGACTGGTAAAGATGCCAAACCCAGAGACTATCTTGCCTGGTTTGGGTTAATCCTGATTCTCTTATTCTTGATTCTGTCGTTTATAACGCCAAATACTCCGGCTGTGACAACGTTTGGCAGCATTCTCACCTTCCCGCTTAAGCCGCTGGGGTTGGCGATTTTGTTGTTGTTTTTTGGATTAGGAGAGATTAAGAAAAGAGAAAAAGAGAGAATTATCAGCTCCAAGGGAATCAACCAAATTTGGGCGGCGTTTCTGATTTTGACGATCTTCAGTCTACCGCTGGTGGCTAACTTGCTGGCCCAGCGGACGCAACAAGATGCGATCGTAGGATATCAAGCAGCTTTGAAGCGTAAGGAAACTGTAGGAGCGATCGTATTATTGGCGCATTCAGCCACCCAGCTGAGTCTGTTGGCTCCCAATCAGTTACAGCTCAACGATCAGAGCGATCGCATCCTCCAAACCATCCGAGAATACGAACGGCAGTTATATTTAGATCGGGAAGATTCTCCCAAGATAATTGTAAGTGCTGGCCCTAAAGCGGGTTTCGAGTCTACTTACAGCAAATCCAATCCTCCCGAAGCTGACAAAATTGCCGGAACCATAGAAAGTTTAGGTGTCCCCTCAGAAGACATCCTGCGCGAACGCACTGGCGTAGATATCCGCAGCAGTGCAGAAGCCATAAAAAAACAATTTGTGGATAGTCGCAAAATTAGCAACCGGGTTATCCTCGTCACCTCCGCCTTGAATATGCAACGCGCCAGACAAACATTTGCCCAGTTAGGAATTGATACTATTCCCAGTCCTGCCGGTTTCTACAGTTTACAGGCTGATTCAACTCCTAAAGTTCAAGTGAAAACCTCCCAAAAGGGCGCTTGCGACACTTTAAGCATTTCCGTCCGTAACGCCCGCAAAACCAGAATTTCAGACCTTATACCCAGTCCTGAAGGGCTCCTGATCAGCACCCGCGTTATAAACGAGTTTTGGACATCCGTTTACTACTTCTTGCGCGGCTGGCTGGCTCCCACTGTCCAACCTGTCCCCCAACTGAAGGATATAGGATGTTAAATATAGAAAGTAAAAAGTAAAAAGGAATCATATCATGTCCGGTAGCATCGGTTACCCAAAAAAATCGTGTTCTTCTTCTTATCTGCGTTTATCTGCGTACATCTGTCTACCCTACGGGAAGGCGAAGCGCCTACATCTGCGGTAAAATTTTAACCTACGATGACAACAGAAAATTTGACGATATCATAGTTTCTTTCTTTTGACTTTTGACTTACTATCCACATGGCTCAATCACGACTGGGAAAATTAGTTGCATACCTGCGTCCCCACTGGAAACAAGTATTGCTAGGCGTTCTAGCTTTACTTGTTGTCAACGCAGTGGGAGTTTATATTCCGCTGCTGATTCGCGATACTATTGACAAACTCAATATCACATTCAGCTTCAATGAGATTTTGCACTTTGTAGTGCTGATCCTGGTACTGGCTACTGTGATGTGGGTGATTCGCGTGGTATCGCGCATTTTGCTATTTGGCGTCGGTCGTCAAGTAGAGTTTGACCTCAAACAAAAGATTTTTCAACATCTGCTTAAGGTAGAACCTTCTTATTTTTCCACCAACACATCGGGAGATTTAATTAACCGCGCTACCAGCGATGTGGAGAATATTCGACGGCTGCTGGGATTCGCTGTATTGAGTTTGGCAAATACGGTATTTGCTTATGCACTCACTTTGCCGGTGATGCTATCGATTAATGTGCCGCTGAGTTTAGAAGCGCTTGCAGTCTACCCATTTATGTTGCTGCTGGTGCAACTTTTTAGCGATAAGTTACGCACGCAACAGATGGGTGTTCAGGAGGAGTTATCTAACATCAGCGACTTGATTCAAGAAGATATGAGCGGAATTTCGTTAATCAAAATCTACGCTCAGGAAGAAAACGAACGTCGTGCTTTCCGTCATTTAAACGAGCGACTTTTGCAGGCAAATCTCCAGCTGGCTAAAACGCGGACAACGTTGTTTCCGCTTGTGGAAGGTATGTCTTATATTAGCTTGTTGGTGCTGCTGTGGCTTGGGGTTGGAGAGATTGCCAAAGGTAATCTCTCGATTGGTAATTTTCTCGCTTTAATCCTTTATGTGGAACGCTTGGTTTTTCCAACAGCACTATTGGGTTTTACTATTACTACTTATCAGCGGGGAGAAGTTAGTATCGATCGCGTAGAATCAATTCTTACCGTCGAAGCCAAAATTAAAGACGAACCGGATGCGATCGCTTTACCAGAAAAACAGGTAAAAGGTAAGGTTCAAGCTCGCGGTTTGAGTTACACTTACCCTGGTGCTAATACTCCGGCCTTAAAAGATGTTAGTTTTACTATTGAGCCTGGGGAAACTGTGGCGGTTGTGGGGCCGATCGGTTCTGGAAAATCAACGCTTGCTAATGCTTTGCCTCGTCTTTTAGATATTTCTGCCGATACTTTGTTTCTGGATGGCTATGATATCACTAAGTTGCAATTGGCTGATTTGCGGGGTGCGATCGCTTATGTCCCCCAAGAAAGTTTTCTCTTCAGCACCACTATCAAAAATAACATCCGCTACGGCGACCCGGCAGCCGAACAGCCACAGGTAGAATACGCGGCGAAACAAGCGCAAATTCATCCAGAAATTCTCAATTTTCCCCAACAATACGAAACAATTGTCGGAGAACGCGGCATCACTCTTTCTGGCGGACAGCGACAGCGTACATCTCTGTCTCGTGCGTTGCTTGTCGATGCGCCAGTGCTGATTTTGGATGATGCTCTTTCCAGCGTCGATAATCAGACTGCTACTGCTATTTTGGAAAATTTGTCAACTGGTGAGCGTAAAACAGTTGTTTTTATCTCTCACCAGATGTCTGCTGCTGCAAGTTGCGATCGCATCTTCGTCATGGATAAAGGTGCGATCGTCCAAACTGGTACTCATGTCCAATTGCTGCAACAACCGGGTTTGTACCAGACACTTTGGAATCAACAAAAGCTAGAAGAAATGTTGCGCTAAAGAAACCGGGTTTCTTCGAGAAACCCGGTTTCTGGTTTGTTAACCTATTTTTTAACAAAGCATCAAAAGTGTTGATAAATAGTTAAGTAAGCTTAGCTTTCCTGCGATCGTGTCGCGTGGAATACACCTTAACTATAAGTTAAACTTCGATATTCTGAATTCTGACTAACCTCGATCGGGAAATACAGTGCTTTTCAGATAAGTGAGGTACAGAGAAACCCGGTTTATTGAAGAAACCGAGTTTATGGAGTGTACTTCATTCGACTGCAAGCCGCTGTAAATTCACCCCAAATTACCAACTTTTGTTTCTAGTTCGTTTTCATTTCACTGTCGTCTACCACAACTAAAGGAAATAATTATGCCTCTCAATACTGGCGATATTGCAATTGTTGGATACATTACTAACGGTTCTCCAGACTCATTCTCTTTTGTCAACTTGGTTGGCATTGCCGCAGGTGAAGTTATTTATTTTACAGATAACGGTTGGACTGGAAGTGCTTTCAGAGCTTCAACAGCAACAGATGGAGATGGCAACGAAAACTTAATTAGATTTACAGCTAATGCCGCGATCGCTGCTGGCACAGTTATTCGCAGTATCGATACTTCCCCTAATTTTACTTGGACAAAATCCGGTACAATTGGCACAACAAGCAGTGGTAGTTATGCCGATTTAAGCCTCAGTCAGTCTGGCGAACAAATTGCCGCTTTTCAATCAACAAATACCAACAATCCATTAAATTCGGGTATAACCGCAATTCATCAAATTGATAACACCGGAACTTTTGAGAATGCCACCAGTTCAAACGAAGGCAATCTAGTTCCAGGATTGTCACAAGCTAGCAACACAGCAGTTTTATTTAATAACTCTGCAACTTATGCTGCCTTCAATTTCGCCACCCTAAGTAGCGGTACAAAATCGGAATGGTTAGCAGCTATCAACAATGCTGCTAATTGGACTTTTGGCAGTAGTACTTCCCTACCAACTGGCAGTATTGTCGTTGGCACACCTCAACCAGACCTCACCGTTAGTTTATCAGATTCCCCCGATCCGTTAATATTAGGAAACAACCTTACTTATACTCTAACGGTAAACAACAACGGTGCGGCAAATGCTAGCGGTGTAGTTGTAGACTTCACCTTGCCTACTGGGTTAAATGTTGTTAGCAGTACCGAAACAAATGGCTTTACTCGTACTGGCAATAGCGGTACGATTTCTTTTGCGAGTGGTGCTATTAATGCTAGTAGTAATGCTACTCTCACCGTACAAGTTACACCAACTGTATCGGGTAATCTCACCAGCGGGACGGCAGTTGTAGATCCGGGAAATACAATAGCCGAAAGCAACGAAAGTAATAACACTGCTACTGCTGTTACAACGACAGTTAACGGAACGCCACAACCTGATTTAAGTGTTGGCACTTCTACTCCGGGACTCCTAACCGTTAACACTCCTTTTAACTACATTTTAGATATCCAAAATAACGGTACTGCTAATGCTAGCGGGATAGAATTAACCTTCACTTTACCCGCCAACGTTACTTACAATTCATCGAATGTTCTCGGCGGCGGTTTTGGCAGTCCAACTGTTTCCGGTTCTACGCTTACTTTTACTGGTGGAAGCATTAATTCGAGTAATTTTGCTCAAATTGAAGTCAACGTTACTCCCACCGTAGCGGGTACTTTGGGTAGCGGTACTTTAGTTGCCGATCCTAACAATAATATTACTGAAAGTAACGAAGCGAATAACACAATTGGTACAGCTACTCCCACAGTTAATCCCGCCGCCAATACTCCGCCAACTATTAGCGAAAATAGCACCACTCCATTTTTAAATCTCGCCGCGACGGGGACGGGATATGTTAGCGGAGTTATCAACGATCCTACCGATCCGGCAAAGACTTTGGGAATTGATTTTACAGTTGCGGATGCGGAAACTGCCAATCCTACAGTATCTATTCTCAGCAGCAGCAATACTTCCGTCGTACCGCTAGCTAATTTAAACCTGACTAACACGGGAAATAATTACAACCTGAAAATTAATCCTGCGAGTGTCGGGTATTCCGATATCACCGTAAGAGTTAGCGATGGTAGCGCAACTGCTGATTACATCGTTAAATATGCTGCTTCCGCTGCTTCGATTAATCCTGCGAGTACGAGGTTTTTGACTGGCGCGAGTGATGCGAGTACGGCAATAGCAATAGATGCTAATTATATGTTAGTTGGCGACGACGAAGATCAAAAACTTCGACTGTTCGATCGGGCCAACTCCGGTTCACCTCTCAACAGTTTTGACTTTACCTCTTCACTCGGTTTAACTCAACTTTCCGGCGGCGTTCCCAGAGAAGTCGATATCGAAGCATCAACTAAGATTGGAAACCGCATTTTTTGGTTAGGTTCCCACAGCAATTCTAGCAGCGGTAGTTCTCGTCCAAACCGCTATCGTCTCTTCGCCACCGATATTTCTGGAACTGGTGCGAGTACCACACTTAATTATGTTGGTCGATACGATAATTTAAGAACTGATTTAATCGCTTGGGGAGATGCAAACGGTTACAGCTTAAGCAGTAACGCCGCTACTGGTGTAGCGCCAGAACTTCCCAACGGTTTTAATATTGAAGGGTTGACAATTGCGCCAGATAATACTACCGGATACGTTGCATTCCGCGCACCAAACGTACCAACTGCTACTCGCAACAAAGCATTAATCGCACCAATTACTAACTTCGCAGACTTGGTAACTGGCGCAGCAGCAAGTGCAAATATTGGTGGGCCGATCGAACTCGACTTAGGCGGACGCGGAATTCGAGAAATCCAACGCAATGCTAGCAACCAATACCTAATTATAGCAGGGCCTTCCGGTTCGGCAACAGGTACTGCACCCAACGATTTTCGCCTCTATAGTTGGACGGGAAACCTCAGCGATACACCCCAATTACTCTTAACCGATTTAACAGGATTGAATGCAGACGGCAGTTTCGAGTCAATTGTCGAAGTACCCAACTCCTTGACTAACGGAACCCAAGTTCAACTATTAGTAGATAACGGCGATAGCATATTTTACAACGATGGAACGATCGCCAAAGACTTGACACAAGATAACTTCCAGAAATCCCGCAGCGAAATCATCACCATCTCCACACCAACCAAAATTCACGACATTCAAGGCACTGGTTCAACATTCAATGCTGCCTTTAGCGGTACTCAAACAATTGAAGGTATCATTACCAGAACATTCCTTGGTTCTACCAAACTTAACGGCTTCTACATCCAAGAAGAAGATATCGACTCAGATGGCAATGCCGCAACCTCAGAAGCTATCTTTGTTTACGACCCAACAGGACTATTCACTGGCAACGTTGGCGATAAAGTCCGAGTCACTGGAACTGTAGGGGAATACACCAGCAGTAGCAGCAGCCTAACTCAACTTTCCAGCTTAACCAGCGTTACAAATCTAGGCGCTAGCACCCTACCAACCGTTACAAACATTCAATTACCCGTCAGCGACTTAGAACGCTACGAAGGAATGTTAGTCAACGTTAGTGCGACCACTGACAACCTCACCGTCACCGAGAATTTCCAGCTAGGTCGCTTCGGTCAAATTGTCCTTTCAGCGACGGGTGCTAGCGACCAAGCGGGTACAGATGCCAGACTTGACCAATACACGCAATTCAATACTCCCAGCGTCAGCGGATATGCTGCATATCAAGCCGATATTGCCAATCGTCGGATTTACTTGGATGACGGTAGCGGTGTTCAAAACTCTGACCCCATTCTCTTCGGTCGTGGCGGCAATCCCCTCAGTGCTTCTAACACGCTACGCGGTGGTGACACAGTTGCTAACATCACCGGAGTATTAGACCAGCGTTTTGAAGGGTATCGCATCCAAACCTCCACAGGAGTCAACTTTACACCTGCCAATCCTCGGCCAAATACGCCGCCAAGCGTTGGCGGTACTCTCAAAGTTGCCAGTTTCAACGTCCTGAATTACTTTAACGGTGATGGTGTCGGTGGTGGCTTTCCCACAGCACGCGGCGCAGAGAACCTAACTGAGTTTAACCGTCAGCGCGACAAGATTATCCAAGCGATCGTCACTTCAGGCGCAGATGTCCTGGGATTGATGGAATTAGAAAACGACGGTTACGGGTCTACCAGCGCCATTCAAAATTTGGTCAACGGACTCAATACTGTTGCGGGTGCTGGCACTTATACCTTCGTCAATCCCGGCACCAGTTTAGCAACTGACGCCATTACAGTTGGACTAATCTACAAACCAAGCCAAGTTACCCCAGTCGGTGCAGCCGCAACCATGCCAGATGGATATGGTACGGGTGCATTTGATTTGGTTGGACGCAAACCCCTGGCGCAAACCTTCCAGCAAAACTCAACAGGCGGACAATTTACAGCAGTTGTCAATCACTTTAAATCTAAGGGTTCCAGTGCTGGAGGTTCTGGTGATGCAGACGCCTTCGATGGTCAAGGTCTATCCAATGGAACTCGCACTCGTCAATCTCAAGATTTGGCAACATGGTTGGCAACAAATCCCACAGGTACTAACGACTCTGACTACTTAATTGTTGGCGACCTCAATGCCTACGCCAAGGAAGACCCGATAACAACATTGGCAAATGCAGGCTATAACAACCTGCTGCCGATAAGTTCCTACTCTTATGTTTTCGACGGTCAGGTGGGTTCTCTCGACCATGCTTTAGCTAGCAGCAGTCTAGCAGCGCAAGTTACGGGTGCAGAAAAATGGCACATTAATGCTGATGAACCCAGCGTTTTGGATTACAACACTAACTTCAAATCAGCAGGTCAAGTTAGCAGCTTATACAATGCTGACCCCTATCGTTCTTCTGACCACGACCCGGTAATTGTTGGGGTGAATTTAGCAGTACCAAACCTCACAATTGAGGCAATTGATGGTAACGCCGCTGAAGCTGGTAGCGATGTGGGAGTTTTCCGAATTAGTCGCAGCGGTGGCGGTTCTGTTGGCAATTTGAATGTCAGTTATACAGTTGCGGGACAAGCAATCTCAAATGATTACAATCCCAGTTTGATTGGTACTGCTACAATTGCAACCGGACAATCTTTTGTGGATGTCGCAATTACCCCAGTTGACGATAATTTAGTCGAAGGAAACGAAACGCTTACCCTCAATTTAGTTGATACCTCTGACTATAATTTGGGTGCTAGCAATACCGCCACCGTAAATATTGCCGATAACGATATTGCTGGAGTCACAATTTCCAAATCGAATACCAACGTTACCGAAGGCGGCGCTACCGATAATTACGCGATCGTTCTGACGAGTCAGCCGACAAATGTCGTACAAGTAAATGTTACTCCCAGCAACAATCAAATTAACCTGGGTGCGGGTGCGGGAAATCCACTTTCTCTCAACTTTACGCCAAATACTTGGAATCTTCCCCAAGCAGTAACGGTGACAGCGATCGATGATACCCAAGTTGAAGGAAATCACACCAGCAATATCAGTCACAGTGCTAGCAGCAGCGACAGCGATTATAACATAAATATTGGCAACGTTGCTGTTAATATTACCGACAACGATACGCAACCTTTAAATCTGAGTCTGACTGTCAATCCTAACAGTTTCTCGGAAGGTGCGGGTGCGATCGCAACGACAGCTACAATTACTCGCACTGGAAGTACGGCTTCTCAGCTAACTGTCAATCTTGCTAGCAGCGATACCAGCGAAGCAACTGTACCCAATTCGGTAATTATTCCAGTTGGACAAACTGCTGCTAATTTTGCTGTTGCTGGGGTTGAAGATAACATTGTTGATGGTTCCCAAAGCGCTACCATTACGGCTACAGCGAATGGTTTTACCAATGCTACTACCAATTTAACCGTCACCGATAACGATGTAGCGGGAGTAACAATTATCCAACCTGCCAACGGGATGAATTTGGTAGAAGGCGGTGCAATATCCAGCTACCAACTCCTTCTCAACTCCCAACCAACAGCCGACGTTGCAATTAGTTTCGATACTGGTAATCAAATTTACCCCATTTCCAACATTAACTTCACACCCAACAACTGGAATATCGCTCAAACTATAACCGTTGCGGCGGTAGACGATACCAAAGTTGAAGGAAATCACGCGGGTACAGTTAGCCACTCAGCTATCAGTAATGACCTTAATTATAACGGCTTAGGAATTACATTTGTTAGTGCTACGATTACCGAGAACGACATCGCACAAGTGGATGATTGCTGCGGTTGCGATGAATTGGAAAAGCTAGGAGAAAATAGCTACAAAGGAAAACTTCCCGATAGCAATCCTCCCCACGATATCATTATTGGTAACGCCAATCCCAATATTTTAATTGGCGGTATCGGTAACGATACTATTTTCGGAAGAGGCGCCGATGATTTACTGTTTGGAAATCAAGGTCAAGATGTCATTAACGGTAATGAAGGAAACGATATCATTTTTGCCGGAAAAGACGATGATTTTGTGCGAGGCGGTCAAAATGATGACCTGATTTCAGGCGATTTAGGTAACGATACTCTTTGCGGTGACTTAGGTAACGATACGGTGCTGGGAATGGAAGGAGATGACGTTTTACTTGGTAGTAAAGGCGATGACATTCTGAATGGAAACCAAGGCAACGATACGATTTGCGGAGGGGAAGGAAACGATATTGTGCGGGGGGGTCAAGATAACGATCTAGTGTCTGGTGGAAGTGGAAATGATACTCTTTACGGAGATATCGGCAACGATACTATCTGCGGTTGTGAAGGAAACGATTTTCTCTTCGGCGGTGCTGGAAACGATTTTCTAAAAGGTGGCAAAGGTCGCGATATTTTTGCTTTAAAAATAGGTGCGGGATCTGATATAATCGCTGATTTTATTGTCGGTGAAGATTCATTGGGATTAAGCGGTAATCTCCGTTTCAGCAATCTGACAATTACGCAAGGGAGTGGGAATCAAGCAGCAGATACTCTCGTTCGCGTTACCGCGACTAATGAACTTTTGGCGTCTTTGACTGGTGTTGCAGCGAGTTCGATTACTGGAAGTGCGATCGCTTTTATTTCCAATTTGACAAATTGATTTGTCTGTTGTCATCGTGGGTTAATATTTTACCACAGATGAAGACAGATGAACACAGATACAGCGATTCCCGCTGTTAAGAGGTACAGTATGCGAAAGGTCAGGGCGAAGGATGACCGTATTTCATCTTTGCTGATTACCAATAAATCATCTGCCGGAATGCGGAGCCCCTACTTAAAATGTACTTCATTACAGCGGTTTCCGCTGTATCTCCCCAGCTAAGGGAAGATTGTATTTCAGGGTAAATTCTAAATATTCGCTGGGTTTGATTTCGCCAACATCAAAAAACAAATCATTTTTGTCTTTGAGAGTTAGGCTAAATTGTTTGATGACAGAACTTAGAGTAAAGTTGCTGTAAGACATTAATTTTCTCCTGCTTTGAGCGAGACTTTCTCGTTGACTTAACGAAGCAAAGCTGTAATTCGTTCTACCCATTGTTCGCTATTATCAATTGTGATGATAATTCTTTTGAAAGGTTCATCCTTTAGTTCGAGAGTCAAATAATCTTGTTCTTTTGTGACATACCAAAATTCTTTACCCCTTTGGGTGTAGTAGGTTCCGGCTTTAATCACTCCGGGCAGAAAAGTTCCGGGGGCGCGAATTTCTGCCCAATTACTTTGTGGTTCTTCGGATGTGACTCGTTCGATGCGATCGAGCGGAATTTCAAAGCTTTTGTTCAGCGTAAATGCCCACAGTTGTTCGTACCATTCCAGATCGAGAATAAACTTATCGCCAATAATACTAATATTCATCTTCTTCTGTCCTCTGCGAACCTTTGCGATTAAAAAAAATATCTCTACTCCACTAAAGAGTATCAAAAAAACTTGCACCAGGCAGAGATAAATTCCGAAGCTGCCGATTAATTTGTTCAGCAGCAGCTAATCCAGAATTTAAAGCACTTTCTACCAAGTTTCCTCCGCACCAATCGCCACAACAGATTAAAGGTAAACTTGTCTGGGCATCCAGAAAAGCTGACTGTAAAGGATGACTGGGAAACGCATAACGCCACCTGTGAATCTGAAACCATTCTGGCACAGCAAACCAAGATAGGTTTAATTCTGTCGCCGCCGTCGCTAACAGATGTTGTGCAACAGGGTTTAAATCTTCAGCATCTATATAATTTTTGGCAAATTCGGCACTGCTGTGCATCACAAAAACCGGGAATTCAGCGTTTGGGCGCTTGCTGCTATCCAAACCGATCCAAGCTAGATCGGAATTATCAGAAAAAACAGTAGAATTCCACTCTAAATTTAGCTCTCCCCGACCCGGATAGCCTGCTATGACAGCCAAACAGGGATCAAACAAGACCGATCGCAACTTATCCACAAACTCAGCTGGTAAAATACTCTCAGCTAATGGCTCCAGTAACATAAAAGCTTGTGGCGCGGGAATTGCCACCACTACTGCTTTGGCGGTTATATTTTCAGCAGCCTCAAAACCTAGATGCCAAATTTTATCATCCGTGGCGGTAATTGCTTGCACTCGCTGATTTAGCTGAATTTGCAAACCAGTAGCTAAGAATTTCGCGATCGCATTCATCCCCTCTGACGCCACATAACGGGGAATTTTGGATTTTGGATTTTGGATTTTGGATTGACAGGAGTCAACCTTATGAGTCCACAATTGAAGAATGTTGCGATCGCACAACACCTTCACCAAGTGCTGGGACATCTCCCCAACTGGTTCTAGATAGCGCAACCCATGATCCGCACGAGTACCGTGTAAGCGCCGCGTCGCCGCACGTCCTCCCACACCACGGGATTTATCCACCACCACCACAGCGTATCCACATTGCTGTAATTGTTGAGCCACAGTCAATCCAGCTACGCCAGCACCAATAACGGCAACATCAAACACGACTTTACCTCCCGCATTGAGACAATAGAAGTAGAATAAGGGACAGCAACGAATCTGGGGTCTGGGAGGGTTCCATTTTGGATGAGCTGAGATCGGCGCTGGAATTAGCAACAGAAGAAGAATTGCAACAACTAACGGCAATTCTGTTCTGTCGTAGGTTTAATCCCCTAGACTATGTTGGCACACCCGATCCTATAGAGGTACAAAGCCACGATCGCGAATCTTGGCTGGATATCCTAGAGGATAGATTTCGTTTCTTGGCGGCGGATGGCTTGACGGTATTGCGGGGACGCACCCAGGAAGTGAGTTACCGCCAAACCTTGATTCAGGTTTGTCGTTATCTCAAAATTCGCTTCTCAAACAAACTTTCCACTACGGAGATAGAAGCAGAGATCTTTCTCCATCTGCTGAAGCGGGCGTGGAAACAATTACCAATTGCAGATCGAGATGCTTTGACTCTGCGAGTGCAGGAGTCGCTTGCTGAAACTAAGCTTTCTGAACCTCTTCCGCTTTCCGTACAGCGCGATCCTTTGGGTTGGCTTGTCAAGGGTGGAAGCGCTTTGGCAGTCAGTTCTATTGTAAAACCGATGGTACTCCAACAAATCGCCCATCAGTTTGCACTTCATTTTGCCAGATATCAAATTGCCAGGGAAGCGGCGGTTTCTGGGGGTTTAGCGGCTGTGACGAAGTTCCAAAGCTATACAATGCTTCAGGCTGCCGAACGCGGGATGGCTTTGAGTGCTGCGCGTTATAGCGCTGTTCGCGGTGTGTTTGCTTTTTTAGGCCCAGCGCTGTGGACTTGGTTTTTTGCGGATCTGGGTTGGAGAGCGATCGCAACCAACTACGCCCGCATCATTCCTACTATATTCGCTCTTGCACAAATTCGTCTCACTCGCACAGAATGTTGGCAAATAGCATAAAAATTTTAGATTTGAGATTGAAGAATTGAAGATGAAACCAAAATTCAAAATCGAAAATCTAAAATCTATTCTCGATCCTAGTTTGGAGTTATGCTGGAATTTCGCCCAGCTAGGATTGCTGATTTTTCCCTTATTTCCAGCTTTGGGTGCAGTACCTCTAGCTTTGGCAATATTGGGAACCGGAAAGCAAAAGTTCAACACGATTATCAAACGCCCACTCAACTGGGGAATTGCTGTTTTAAGCCTTTTGCTCGTCTTTTCAGCCAGCTTAGCCTTTAATCGCCCTGAAGCTTTCTTGGGGTTGGCTAATTTTTTACCGTTTTTTCTGCTGCTTATATCGTTCGGCGAATTAATACAGACACCGACTCAACTGCGGCGCGTCGCTTGGATTTTGGTTTTACCTTCTCTGCCAATAGTAATTCTTGGCTATTTGCAGTTATTTTTAAGTTGGGGTAGTCCAAGTTTATTAGAAACTATTGTAGGTTATGCGATCGCACCCACTGGCAATCCCCCAGGTAGAATGGCGTCAGTCTTCATGTACGCCAATATCCTCGCCGCTTATCTCACGATCGTTTTCATTCTAGCCCAGGGGTTGTTGATTGAAAATTGGCAACTCGCTACGAAAAGAGCGGAGGAACGGGGGAAAATTACCAATTCCCAATCCTTATTTCTGATTGTAGTTGTAATTGCAAATGCGATCGCTCTCATCTTAACTAACTCTCGCAATGCTTGGGCTCTAGCACCTCTCGCCTGTCTTGCTTTTGCAGTATACCTTGGCTGGCGTTGGCTGGTAGCCGCAGTTGCTGGAATAGGTGGTATAGTTCTTTCAGCAGCTTATGCACCTTCACCGATAAATGAATTACTGCGAAAAATTGTCCCTGCTTTCTTTTGGGCGCGACTCACAGATCAAATGTATCAGAATCGACCGATACCTTTTCTGCGAACAACCCAATGGAACTTCGCTTTGTGGATGACTCAGCAGCGTCCTTTAACTGGTTGGGGATTGCGGAATTTTACCCCGCTTTATGTTGCAAAATATTCTACCACACAAATCCCTATTTGGCTAGGTCATCCCCATAGTTTATTTTTGATGCTAACAGCAGAAATCGGCATTCCTATCGCAATGCTGTTTTTTACTTTAGTCGGTTGGGTAATTGCACAAAGCATTTTATTACTGCGAGATTGGCCTGGAAATAGTCAAGATAGATTAATATTATTCAGTTTTATAGTTGCTTTTTTAGGTTGTACTTTATTCAACACTGTAGACGTAACGCTATTTGATTTACGGGTCAATACATTGGGGTGGTTGTTGTTAGCAGCAATTTGTGGAGTGGTTTATCACAGCAGAGTAAAATAATTGGTAAAGCTTTCAAATTTCAGATTTGCAATCACTTTACCCAAGTCTGTGGATAGTATACAAATGACTTTGCTCTAAGTAGGCGCAGGTAACGCGATCGCAAACTCCGTCCCTTCTCCCAATACAGAATTTACCTTTATTGTACCGCCGTGTTTCTCAACCACAATCTGGCGGGCGATCGCCAAACCCAATCCTGTGCCTTTCCCCACACCTTTGGTTGTAAATAAGTGGTCAAAAATATTCGCTTTTATCTCATCAGATATCCCAGGCCCGTTGTCAGAAATGCGAATCGCCACCCACTCAGAAGACTTTATTTCTGTCCGAATCGTGATGCAATTGGCTTGGGCTTTAATCTTCTCAAAACTCTGTTCCCGATTTGATTCTTCCAGTGCATCAATGGCATTCGCCAATATATTCATAAACACCTGATTTAATTGTCCGGGGAAGCACTCAACTGATGGCAAGTTCCCGTACTCTTTCACTACTTCAATAGCTGGACGCTGTTCGTTGGCTTTCAATCGGTGTTTGAGAATCAAAATCGTACTGTCAATACCATCATGAATATTGAAAGGAACTTTGTAATCTTTGTCGGCTCTGGAGAAGGTACGAAGGCTGGTGCTGATCCCTTGGATGCGATCGCACCCAACTTGCATCGAATTCAACATTTTGGGTAAATCTTCTACGAGATATTCGATGTCAAATTCTTCGGCTTTTTCCTCTATTTCATATCCGGGATTGGGAAATTTTTCTTGATAGAGTTGCAAGTATTCCGTAAGATCTTTGACGGCAGCGATCGCTTCATGAATATTCCCAGAAATAAAACCGACTGGATTGTTGATCTCATGGGCAACCCCCGCCACCAAGTTCCCCAAAGCCGACATTTTTTCGCTCTGCACTAATTGCAGTTGTGATTGTTCAACCTGGTGGGCGTAGTCCTGCGCTTGCTGATACAGTCGCGCATTTTCTAGGGAAATGGCAGCCTGAGTGCAGAGGAAGTTGAGGACGAGCAGACGATCGCCAGTAAACACTCCTTTCGTCGAGCGATGTTCGAGATAAAGTATGCCAACTAAATTTCCCCGATCGACAATCGGAGTACATAGCATACTCTGAGACTGATACTGGAGAATACAGTCATTCATTAAACCCGGAATCTCGGTTTTGCCGCCTTCAATAACCACAGTTTGCAGGGTATGTTTGACATAATAAATCAGCTTGAGCGGAATCGCCACAGAGCCATCAAGAGGTTGGGTTTGCAGCAGGGTTGTGGGTAACTCGTTATCTGGATTGATGTGAGTTATTGCCCGGATTTGCCATTCATCCCGATCGGGGAGTAGCAAAGCACAAGTTTCTGCCCCAGAAGTTTGCAAAATAATTTGATTGAGGGTGCCGAGCAATTCATCAATCTGAATTTTACTGGATAAAGCTTGAGCCGCTTGCACAATAGATGCGAAATCAAGGGCATCGGAAATACTCGTGCTGCTGCTGCTGGAAGTGTATGAAGACTGGCTAATCGTTCCCAGCGTCTCTAAAGGATTAAAGCGAAGTTTGGGCTGATTCAGGATGGGCTGAAGTAATTGGGGATAGCGTTGTTCTAAGTCTTCTATTTTGGCTTTAGCTCCCCAACGGGCATAACAGTAATATGCGTCCTGCATATAGCTGGCGGCAACTTTTTCTTTGCCCCAGTCAAGGTAGAATTTGGCAGCTAATTCGTTGGCCAGGGCTTCGTCTTGGAGGTATTCGTTTTCTTTGGCTCCTTTAATTGCCCGGTCATAGAATTCTATGGCTTCTGTTTTTTGATTGAAAACGCGATGTTTTTCTGCTGCCACCAGATGGTATTTATGCTCGTAGTTCATCGGAGCGTGCTGCATCCAAAGCTGCATTTTTTCCTGATTGGCATCAATCTGACTTAGGTAATGCGATCGCTCTTCCGAACAGACGTTGGAATAGTTAGCCAGCAGTGCTAGGGATTGGTAGAAGTGCAAATTGACGAAATTTTCTGACCCAACGCTAGAGTAACTCGCTGCCTTCGCTGCACTCTCCACTGCTGGCTCGAACTCTTCGAGCAGATAGAACAGAATCGTCTTTGCTAAAAAGGCATGAAACAAAGCAATGAGATCGTTCTGTTCTAGAAGTTGCGACAACATCGTAGATTCGTCAAATTTTTCACCAATTAACTGGAGTGGATTGACTGCTTTTCCCAACAAATTTAACAATAATTGATACCATATTTGGGAGATAGAAATAGAGTGTTCCCATTTCAAATACAGCAACAATTCATGGTATTTTTTATGTTCGCTTTCAACTGTTTCGAGATTTTGTCCTGCCAGGAATATGTAGAAACAATAGTTGGTGATGCAGTAACCTGTATATTCGTAATTGCCGCTTTCTAGCCCAATCTGTACCCCCTCGGCAAGAGGAGATAAACTTTCTCGTAAAGGCTCCTTCCAATGGTGGACGAAGGTGTAAAACATATTATAGGTAACAACTTTGTGTTCCTTGGTTTCAAAGTGTTTGAGCAGTTGCAGTGCCAGCCGCCCTGCTTGATATCCGATATCAATGTTGCCCAAAGGGCCACATAAGAGCGTGCCATACCAAGCATAGGTTGCTGATGCCAAAGGAGAGTGACCGCCTTCAACACAAAGTTTCACTTGTCTGACGATTACTGGCAGCAGAATTTGTGGTCTGCCTACTAGAACAGGAGTAAAGCTGACTTTAAGAATCCGCATGGCTGCTAGTTGTGCGGGGTTAGTCATGGTGGGGTAGTCTTCCAGGGATTCTAGAGTGGGCAGGTCCACTAAAAAGTCTTGCTCACTCAGATTAACGGGGTAGCCCAGCATTTCTAATGCCTGCAATCCCGTATCAATGGCATCGTTCACTTGGTGTTGCGCCATGTGAACTTGTATCTTGATCTCGTAAGCGGGGATGCGATCGATCAGCGTTTTCCCGTGCTGCAACACCATTTCAACTAAGGTATTTGCGGCAGCGAAATTGGTGTTGAGATATTCCGCCTCTGCCGTTTCCACAACGATTTCTAGGGTTAAATTGTACTGACTTTGCCAGCGATCGCTCGATAGCAAATCCATCGCCGTACTCAGGTATTTCACTGCTGCCACATAGGCTGTGGATGCTTTTGCTTTCCGTCCTGCCATCAAATTCAACCGCGCTAGTTCTTCGAGTTCCGCAGGTTGAGAAATTAACTCTAATCCTATATTCAATTGGTTGACAATGGCAAAAATCTGCTCTTCCCGTCCTTGAATGGGGGTCTTCTCAAGCAGCCGTTGCCCGATTTTTAGGTGAGTTGCCTGTTTTTGGTCTGTGGCAATTAAAGAATAAGCAGCTTGCTGGACGCGATCGTGCAAGAAGCGATAAGCAACTGTTTGAGAAGTCGCTTCAGAAATATTCGGTTCTATTCCTACATAAAACTTATAAACTTCACTTTGCGGCAAAACCAAACCTTCTTGTAAAGCTTTCCACAAAGCCGTTGCGGTTTCCGTCTCAGAACTCTCTGAAACAATTGCCAATGTTGCTAAGTCAAACTGGTTGCCAATGCAAGCGGCTAATTTTAAAACCTCCTGAGTTTCTATGGACAGTTTCTGCAACTGCTGCGCCATAAATTCCACTACATTATCGGTCAGTGCTGCCTTTCGCACTTTACTAATATCGCACTGCCAATGTCCCGATTGTTGGATATCAAAAGTAATCAATTCATCCTGATGCAAGGCTTTGAGAAACTGCGTTGCAAAAAATGGGTTTCCTTGAGTTTTTTGATAGACCAATTCTGTCAGCGGTTGTGCCAACTTAGGATCACAAACTAGCGTATCCGCTACCAATTGATTTAAACTGATTTGGCCAAGCGGTACTAATGTAATAGTGTTGAGTGTGGTTCCTGCCTTCCTCACTTCATCTAGGGTCAACATCAGGGGATGGCTGGGTGATACTTCATTATCCCGATAGGCTCCCAGCAGCAACAGATAACCCAATTGCGACTCATTGACGAGCATTTGCATTAACTTCAGCGATGCCGAATCCGCCCATTGTAAGTCATCCAAAAATATCACCAAGGGATGCTCTTTTGTGGTGAAGACAGCAATGAATTTGTGGAAGAGCAAATTAAATAGATTTTGAGCAGCTATCCCAGATAATTCCGGGGCTGGGGGTTGTTGTCCAATAATCCGTTCTAGTTCGGGAATGACTTCAATAATGACTTGTCCGTTGTCACCGATCGCTTCGAGAATTTTAGTTTTCCATTCGTGGATTTGGGCATCACTTTCACTGAGTAATTGTGCCATAAAATCGCGGAAGGCCAGGACTAATGCCGAGAAGGGAATGTTGCGGTTAAACTGGTCGAATTTGCCTTTGATGAAATAGCCGCGCTGCCGGACAATGGGTTTATGTACCTCGTTGACTACAGCCGTTTTTCCAATCCCGGAGAACCCAGCGACTAGCATTAATTCTGATGTGCCATTTGCTACGCGCTCGAAGGCATTCAACAGGGTTTGTACTTCTGTTTCTCGACCATAAAGTTTTTCAGGAATCAGGAAGCGATCGCATATATCTCGCGTTCCTAACTCAAATCTTTCAATCTTTCCAGTTTCTTGGCACTGCTGCAAACACTTTTCTAAGTCCTGCTTCAATCCCCAGGCACTTTGATAGCGTTTTTCGGCATTTTTTGCCATCAGCTTCATGACAATATCCGAAATCACCTGCGGGATTTCTTGGCTGTTTATTGCAGGAGGTTGTTTAGCAATATGGCAGTGAACCAACTCCATCGGATCGTCACATTCAAAGGGCAGTTTTCCTGTTAATAGTTCGTAAAAGGTGGCTCCCAGAGAATAAAAGTCGGTGCGGTAGTCGATGCCTCGGTTCATTCGTCCAGTTTGTTCGGGAGAAATATAGGCGAGGGTTCCCTCTAAGACGTTGGGATTTTGAATTTCTTGAGTTTCTCTCGGCAGTAGGGAGGCGATGCTAAAGTCAATCAGTTTGACTTGTTGAGTTTTCGGATGTATTAGGATGTTAGCGGGCTTGATATCTTTATGAATGACTCTGTTTCGGTACAGTCCGTCAAGGACCTCAGTTATTTGAATGGCAATTTCCAATATTTCTGCTAGAGTCAGCGAGGCCTCTTGGGCGTAGTCTCGCAGAGAAATACCGCCAAAATCCTCCATTACTAGGGCATAGCTGTGGCGATAGGATTCCAAATTGTAGGGTTCAACGACTCCAGGCAAACCTAGATTTTTGGCGATCGTATACTGGTTGCGGAATTGCAGCAGTTCGCTGAAGCTGGGATAGTCTCGATTTAATAGTTTAATGACAACTGGAAGCTGATCTGTTTCTCGAATGGCTCGATAAACTAGGGTTCTCGAACCGCAGTATAATTGCTCAACCAGATGATATCCAGAAATTCGGTTCGTTAAATCTACTGCTGTACTCATCTGGATTACCCCATCTCAGACATTGACTCTTGTAACTAAGTATACACTTTTATTTGTCCAGTCTGACTATAATGGAACTGCCACAGCCCCCAGCACACAGACTCTACCCCTTCTATTCTTTTTCACTTTTGAAGAGAAAGATTGCCATCTATCAAGAGAGTCTTATCCTTTTAGCGGCAAGAAAATTGTAAACTCTGTCCCTTCTCTCAATACAGAATTTACCTCTATTGTACCGCCGTGTTTCTCAACTACAATGTGCCGTGCGATCGCCAATCCCAACCCCGTGCCTTTCCCAACTGCTTTCGTCGTAAATAAATGGTCAAATATCTTTTGTTTAACCTCTTCATTCATCCCTTGACCATTATCAGCAATACTAATCTTCACCTGCTTATTTACCAAGGAGGTTTGAATGGTAATGCGCTTGGGATTCGCCTTAATTTCGGCAAAGCTGCGATTGATATTTGACTCATCTAAGGCATCGATAGCATTCGCCATAATGTTCATAAATACCTGATTTAATTGTCCGGGAAAACACTCAATTTGTGGTAAATTTCCATACTCCGTTATAACTTCAATAGCCGGACGTTGATGATTAGCTTTTAGGCGATGTTTGAGAATCAAAATCGTGCTATCAATGCCTTCGTGAATATTAAACGGCACTTTGTAGTCTCGATCGGCACGGGAAAATACTCGAAGTGAAGTGCTGATATTTCTTAACCTATCGCACGCGATAGACATTGCATCAATGACCTTCGGCAAGTCTTCTAAGCTATAATCCAAGTCAATTTCTTCGGCATGAGCGAGAATTTCATCAGTTGGATTGGTCAGACTTTCTTGATAGAGTTTTAAGTGTTCAACAATGTCATTAAAGGTGGGTTTAGCTTGCTGTAGGCTAGCAGAAATAAAACCCAAAGGATTATTCATTTCGTGAGCTACCCCAGCTACAAGATTACCCAGTGCTGACATTTTTTCACTTTGGACTATTTGTAATTGAGCGTTTTGTAACTCAGTTAGGGCTTGTGCTAAATCTTGCGTTTTTTGCTGCAAGGCAAGTTCTGCTCGTTTGCGATCGCTAATATCAAAAAATAATCCATCCCAAACTATAGACCCCTCAGCAAATCTTTGAATTCGAGATTCTCCATGAATCCACTTAATAATTCCAGAGGGCGTAACAATTCGTCCTGACCATTGCCAGGGAGATAGGGCTTGAATGGCATCGACGCTAGACTGCTGAAACATTGCTATATCGTCTGGATGTACTATATTGTTGAGAAACTCCGAATTGGACATGGCTTGTTCTGGGGTAATTTCCAGTAAGCTGTAACAATCGGCGCTAATGTAGCTCAACGACATAACTCCATCGGTACTCATGCGGTATTGATAAACAACCCCAGGCACATTGTCTACCAAGTTATGGAAGCGAGAGTTACTCACACTCAATGAATTGAGTGATTCCTCTAGCTGTTGGGCGTAGGTTTGTGACTGTTCGTAAAGTCGGGCATTTTCCAAAGAAATTGCCGCTTGAGTACAGAGTAAATTCAGGAGTTCAACGCGCTCATGGGTAAACGCCCCTGTTGCTAAATTATTTTCTAGATATAGAATTCCCATCAACTTACCTTGATACAAAATCGGGCTGCACAAAATACTCTTCGGCTGCTGGCGCATGATATAAGAGTCATTGGCTAAGGTTAGATCGGCACTTGCATCTAGCAGGACAACAGTCTGCCTGTTGTGCAAGACTTTGTAAATTAGTCTCAGGGGAATGTCGTGACTCTCTTCAATGGGAAGGCGCTGCAATACAACTGGTTCTGTCCCCAGAGTAATCGAGCCTTTAATTAGCAGGCGATTGTCTCGCAACAGCATTAATACGCATTTATCAGCCCCCGCATTTTCGATGACAATGGAAAGCAACGATGAAAGCAGTTTTTCGAGTTCGATTTCACCTGAGATAGTATGGGAAGCTTTGAGAATTGCAGCTAAATCCAGGGTATCTGAGAGACTGCTACTGCTAGAAGTGGCGGATATAGTGGAGGTGACAGTCCCCAAGGTGAAGATGGTTTCGCTAATGGAAACAGGAGAACGGGTTTGCTGTAATATGGGAGCAAGCAGTTGAGGATAGTGTCTTTCCAAGTCGGCAACTTTGGCCTTTGCACCCCAGCGAGCATAAGCGTAGTAGGCTTCGATCGCGTATTCTTGGGCAATACGCTGTTTATTCCACTGCAAGTAAAACTTTGCTGTCAGTTCATTAACGAGAGCTGCTTCGTTGATGAATTGATGTTCTTTAGCAAGATTTATGGCTCGGTCATAACACTCGCTGGCTGCAAATTTTTCACCCAAAACTCGATAACGTTCAGCCTCCACTAGATACCATTTATGCAAATGATTCATCGGGGCATGGTGCGCCCATTGATGCAGAATCTTTTGATGGGTGGCAGCGACAGCTAGCAGTTCGGCTTGCTCCCGTTCTGGCTGGGTGGGGAAGAGTGCTAGATGAGTTAGAGCGGCATAAAAATGGAAAATGGGAACAAAAATCGATCCCGATACTGCCATTAAACACAGGTTGGCTTGGGCGATATAGTTGCGTGCATCTGTATAATTACCAAAATAGTAAGCAAGCAGCAGTTTGTAGATATAGGCTTGCGCGAGTGCTGTTAAATCGTTATCCTGCTGGTGCTTAGTTAGCATCAACGTTTCATTATAGGCATTGCCGATCAAGCAATGTGGTTGACTGACTAATTCAATCAAGTTTTCTGCTGCTTGTTTTCCTAGATTCACATATACTCGAGCAGATTCTTGTTTCACCTGAGCCAATGCCACACTATAATCAGCCATGTCTTGAATAAAACTATTCAGGTCTTCACCACTAAAAAACCTGCCATTACTGTGACCACCGAGAGCAAAACCAGCGTGTAAAAAATCTCCAGTTTCTATCCCAGCATGGTAGGCTGCTTTCAGAGTCGGGATCGTGGCATCCAACCGCTCTCGGTAATGTTGAATAAAGCAACCAAATAGAGACATCACAGCGGATTTAATCTTTTGTATATTAAATTTTTCCAGTAAACTTAGAGCCAATTTACCAAAAGCATAGCCTGCTGAAGGATCTTCCAAGAAAGCACACAATACCATACCGTGAATACCATACCCAGTTATTGATGCCACGGTATTGCCCGATCGAAGAGATAAATTCACCATCATCGAACTTAGCAATGGCAATAAACCGGGCATTCCTTGGATAATTGGTGAAAATAACATTGCCATCAATTCCATTGCGGCCTGAGCGTTAGGATCGGTCATTAATGGCAGATCGCTCAAGTCTTCAATTTGTCTACCTTCGAGTTGGGTGGTAAGGCTTTGTAGTATGCTGCTAGTATTGGCTCGATCGGGTTCTGTAGGCAGTTCAACCCCCAATTGCTCTAAAGCTTTTCTGCCAATAGCGATCGCCTCCAGCACATTACTTTGTAAAACTTTCGCTGCAATTTGAATTTCATAAATTTTTATTTTATCTAAAATCGTTTGAGCCGAGCGCAACACTATTGTTGCTATCTGTTCCATGCCATCAAAGTCACTATTCAAATAACTGGCTTCAGCCGCCGCAATATGGAGGTTCAAAGTCAATTCATACTGACTTTGCCAACAGTTTGTTTGTAGTAGCTCGCTCCCTGTTTGGAAATATGTTCTTGCTGCCGCGTATGCTGTAGAATTTCTAGCCTTACCTCCAGCTTTTAAGTTTAGTTGAGCTAATATTTCTTGTTCCCTCGGTTCAGTAATTAACTTAATTCCTTTGTTCAAATGCTCGACAATATCAAACAGTTTTTCCTCTTGTTCTATTTCTGATAAATTTTCCCGAAGTAATTGTCCAATTTTGAGATGAGTTGCTTGTTTTTGACGATCGGGAATCAAAGAATAAGCCGCTTGTTGTACTCGGTCATGTAAAAATTTATATCGTGCTAATTGTTTAGTGGTATTTCCATTTTCTAGCGCTAATTTATTGTTGTTATTTTCTTGATAAAATTTATAAACATCACTAATCGGTAAAATTAATCCTTCTTGTAAGGCTTTCCACAACTCAGCAGCAGTTTCTATCTCTGACTGTTCCGAAACAATTGCTAAAATAGCTAAATCGAACTGATTACCAATACAAGCAGCTAATTTTAATACATTTTGAGTCGATCGCGGCAATTTTTGTAATTGCAATGCCATAAAGGTTACAACATCATCTGTAAGCACCTGTTGGTTCACTTGGGCAAGGTCGCATTGCCAGCAGCGCGAATCAAAATCGAATTGAATGAGATTTTCTTGATGTAATGCTTTGAGAAATTGAGTTGCGAAAAACGGATTTCCTTTGGTTTTTCGATATATTAATTGCGAAAGATTACCTGCCAAGCTTGCCGGACATTTCAGCGTATCAGCAACTAACTGATTTACTTTTATTTGAGTCAGTGGTGCTAAAGTAATCGTATTAATTGTTGCTTGGTTTTTTTGAATCTCACTCAAAGTCAACATTAAGGGATGAGCTGGGTTGACTTCGTTATCGCGGTACGCACCAATCAAGAAAAGATGACTTGTATCAGCCATTAATAGCTGCATTAATTTCAGCGATGCTGAATCTGCCCATTGCAAATCATCTAAAAACATCACTAAGGGATGTTCTGCACTGGTAAAGACTTGGGTAAAATTTTGAAACAATAAATTAAAGCGATTTTGGGCTGCCGTTCCTGATAATTCTGGTGCGGGTGGTTGTTGACCGAGAATTCTCTCTAATTCGGGAATGACTCCAATAATTACCTGTCCATTTTCGCCAACTGCTGATAATATTTTGTTTTTCCATTGCTGGATTTGGGCATCACTTTCGGCGAGTAATTGCTCCATTAAATCCCGAAATGCTTGCACAAAAGCACTAAAGGGAATATTCCTTTGAAATTGATCGAATTTGCCTTTGATAAAATAACCCCTTTGCCGGACAATGGGTTTATGAACTTCGTTAACAACTGCTGTTTTTCCGATGCCGGAAAAGCCAGCAACCAGCATCATTTCTGTTTTCCCTAAACTGGCTCTTTCAAAGGCTTGAAGTAGGGTTGATACTTCAGTTTCTCGTCCATAAAGTTGGTCGGGGATGATGAAGCGATCGCTCACATCCTGTCGCGCTATTTCAAAGTATTTAATCTGGCCTATTTCTAGGATTTGTGTTAAACAGTTTTCTAAATCAATTTTTATCCCTAATGCAGTCTGATATCTGTCTTCGGCATTTTTTGCCATCAATTTATTGACAATTTTTGATATTGTCGAGGAAATTTCTGAATTAATTTCATGTACTAATGGCGATGCTTTCGCGATATGGCAGTGTACTAGCTCCATCGGATCTTTCGCTGGAAAGGGTAATGCTCCTGTGAGTAATTCGTAGAAAGTCACACCTAAAGAATAAAAGTCGGTTCGATAGTCAATCCCGCGATTCATTCTCCCGGTTTGTTCGGGAGAAATATAAGCTAGTGTTCCTTCTAAGACATTGGGATTGATGAGTGTTTGGGTTTCTCTTGGCAATAAAGAAGCAATACTAAAGTCAATTAATTTGACTTGTTTGGTTTCGGGATTAATCAGAATGTTGCTGGGTTTGATGTCTTTGTGAATGATGCGCTCGCGATATAATATATCTAAGGCATCGCACAGAGCGATCGCTATCTGTAAAAATTCCCTCAAAGACATTGTGTTTTCCCCTTTCAGTGCCCATTCCTGAAGAGAAATTCCCCCAAAGTCTTCCATCACTAACGCATAGCCATTTCGATAGGGTCTTAGACTATACGTTTTGATGATTCCAGGTTGACAAAGGTTTTTAGCAATGGTATACTGATTGCGAAACTGCACCAGTTCGCTGAAGGTGGGATAGTCGTTTTTTAGCAGTTTGATGACCACAGGTAATTGGTCATTGGTACGGATAGCTCGATATACTAAGGTGCGACTTCCTGAATAAATTGTTTCGAGAATTTGATAGTCGAGAATTTGAACGGTTGTGTGAGGGTTGCTGTTTTGCTCGGAGTTATTCATGGCCGTTGTGGTTTGAGAATTGATGGGTGAGCGGTTAAATTAGTCTGAATGTCTGGGAAAAATTAACTTTTTTGTTCGTTTCTCGGATGGCTCGATAAACTAGGGTTCTCGAACCGCAGTAAAGTTGCTCAATCAGACGATATCCGGCAATTACGCTTGTTAAATCTACATCTGTATTCATTTGGTTATCCTATCTTCGACATTAGCCTCTATAAATCAATATGCCCATTGATTCCTCAGATTTAACGATCGCAGAACATCTAAACTCATCCTTTTACAGGTAACATTCTCACCCAGTTAAAATAGTTGAGATGCTTTCAGAACTAGGGAGAGGGAAGCTGAGGTGACTAGCAACAGGGCAACTCAGAACAATCAAAATCGCCAGTTTTCAACTAGAATACCCCTAAGTTCTAGTTATTACGCCCTGCTAGGGCTGCATCCTTCTGCATCCGCAGTGGAAATCCGCAGATCTTATCGGGAATTGAGCAAGCGCTACCATCCCGACACCACAGAACTGCCACAAGCGATCGCCACAGCCAAATTCCAACAACTCAACGAAGCCTACGCCACCCTCAGCAACCCAGAGCGACGCCTAATCTACGATAATAGAATCGGCTACTCTGGCATCCCCGTCAATGGGTCACCCCCAAACCTCGATCGTCCCGTTTCCAACAAAGGGTACGAATCTTCCAGAGCTTACCTCGATCCTACAGACAGACCCCTCTCAGCCGGGGAAGTATTCGCACTGTTTATTCTGCTACTTACCTTTTTGGGATGTATCCTAATAGCGATCGCGATCGGACTAACCCGTCCAGAAACAGTCTTCCAACCCTTATAGCTAGGGACTAGGGGCTAAGAGTGCTAGGGGCTAGGGTAAGAAGGGGCGTGTTTCAAGGGTTTGGTGGAATTAAGAATGTCTTAACCGCCCTGGCGGTTGCTATAGCACTGCCAAATGAAGTTTTACAGCAGCAGGTCACCGTCTCTGCCAGTGGAGGGGAAGTAAGACCAACGGCTGGACGTAAGTCTGTCTTGAGGCATTCCCCCGTGAGACTGGAAGCCTACACTATACTCGCTTCGAGTTAGTGTAGGTAGTTCACTAAGCAACTTAATAGTTTTTCATCCTTAATCCTTAATCCTCAATCATGGCGATACCTCCTGCTGATACCCCTTTGTATAACCACGCCCTCCCACAAATTGAGCAGTGGCTCAAAAACCAGGGATGCGAACAAGACCGCAACGAACTCCATTGCTGGCGAGTCGATCGATCGACCTGGAAAGCCGAACTGTGGTTAGATATAGATCAAATAACAGTACGTTATGTACAAGCCGGTGAAAACGGTAAAGACATTCAACGCTCCTTCAAATACTCCCTAACTCGCCAGGATATCGAAGAAGCAGTTTTTGCTGGCCCCTAATTCGATGAAAGGATTTTAGATTTTAGATTTTAAATCTAAAATCTAAAATCCAAAATCTAAAATTGTTAGACTTTTCCAAAACGACGATCGCGTTTCTGATAATCGCACAAAGCCTGATGAAACTCCGCTCGGTCAAAATCAGGCCACAGAGTTTCAGTAATATAAATTTCTGCATAAGCCATTTGCCAGAGCAGAAAATTGCTAATTCGCATTTCCCCACTCGTGCGGATCAATAAATCCGGGTCGCATAAGCCATTCGTATAAAGGTGACGTTCAAATAAAGCTTCATCAATTTGTTCCGGTTGCAAAAGACCTTGCTGCACCTGAGATGCGATCGCACGAGCTGCCTGCAAAATTTCTTGGCGTCCCCCGTAGTTCGTCGCTACAGTAAACTTTATCCCCTGGTTTTGCTTAGTCTCATCCATCGATCGCGCAATTTCAGCTTGAAGCGATCGCGGCAAAGCATTCAAATTGCCCACAAACCGGATTTGAACATTCTCCTCCATCATCTCCCGCAGTTCCTGCCGCAACACCCTTTCAAACAAAGTCATCAAAAAATCGACTTCCTCCAAAGGGCGTCCCCAGTTCTCCGTAGAAAAAGCGTAGGCGGTGAGCGCTTCCACACCCCAATCCCTACAACAGCGCAGAAGATCCTTAAGCGCATCAACTCCCCGGCGATGGCCCATAATCCGGGGTAGCCCTTGTCGCTTAGCCCACCGACCATTTCCATCCATAATCACTGCCACGTGCCTGGGCAGTCGTTCTCGCACTAAATCAGCAGGCAGTTCTTGTAACAGAGTTTGCGCTTGAGTCATTTTTTTTCTCGACAAGCCCATGATGGCAGACGGAGTAAACGCGAGACCAGCTGAGCCCTAGAACCAATCTTGCGGCCTAAACTCCGCAGATTCGGAGCCACAACCCTCTCATCGCTTGATGGCGAGAATCGTGCCTCTAACAGTTCCTTCAGTTTACTGCTGGTCAATGGTCTATTTAGAGTTCCCTTTTCGGCTAGGGAAATAGAGCCCGTTTCCTCAGATACAACAATACACAAACAATTTTCGACTCGCTCGGTAATTCCCATTGCGGCTCGGTGACGAGTACCCAGCTGCCGCGAAGCCGTGCGTTCGGAAAGAGGCAGAATCACCCCAGCCGCCATAATACGAGAACCACCAATCAAAACCGCCCCATCGTGCAATAGAGTAGTCGTCTGGAAAATAGTCTGCAATAGTTCCTTAGAAACTTCCGCATCCAGTTTTACACCCGCTACCGAAAAATCCCGCTCATCGATCGGACTGCTAGTTTCCATCACAATTAAAGCACCGATGCGATTTTGCGAAAGTTCTTTAACCGCATCCACAATCTCATCGATTACGCTGTCTGGCTGAGCCGTAGTTCGACGGTCGGCGTGAAACAGCTGCATAAATTCACCCCGACCCAACTGTTCCAGAAATCGGCGAAATTCCGACTGGAAAATCACCGCCATAGCCACAGCAGAGCCCACCACCAGCTTTTCGAGGACAAAATTCAACAGAGCCAGCTTCAGGGTGTTACTCACAGCCGTTGCCAGCATTAAGACAATAAATCCCCTCACTACCCAAAGGGTGCGTCGCTCACCAATGATGACAAGCACCATATAAGTGAGAGCTAGAACCAAACCGACATCAAGCAATTGAGTCCAGCTTACGTTTGTCAACAGCCGCTCCAGCGGATTTCCCATTAGATCTGGTAATCGTTGGTGGTTAGTGGTTAGTGCGTAGTTAGTAGTTAGTGGTGACCGCCAACTAACCACTAACTACTATCAACTACTTAGTTTGAGCCGTTCTGGAAGGCGATCCTGCCGCACCAAGTCTTGATAAGTTTCTCGCTGCAAGATAACTTTGGCTTCCCCATCTTTAACTAAAACCGCCGCCGGTCGGGGCACCCGATTGTAGTTAGAAGCCATGCTGTAATTGTAAGCACCAGTACTCATGACTACTAGGATGTCTCCCGGCTCGGTTTGAGGTAACTGGATATCTTTAATTAGAATGTCTCCCGATTCACAGTGTAACCCGGCAATTGTGACCGTTTCCGTTAAAGGAGCCGACATCCGATTTGCCACCACAGCTCGATAAACTGATTGGTAGGTAATCGGACGAGGATTGTCAGACATACCACCATCAACCGCCAGGTAAGTCCGTATTTCTGGAACTTCTTTACGACTGCCCAGGGTGTAAGCTGTGACACAAGTAGGCCCGACTAAAGACCGACCCGGTTCGCACATCAGCGTAGGCAAAGGTACTTGCTGAGCTTGGCAGGCTGCCGCAACTGATTCGCTGACCGTTTTTACCCACTCTTCAATACTCGGTGGATCGTCGGCTTCTGTGTAGCGAATGCCTAAGCCACCACCAATATTTAAGCGGGTAACTGGCAATCCCAAAGAAGCTGCTTTATCCAGCCACTGTACCATTACCCCAGCCAAATCCCGATGGGGTTGCAGCTCGAAGATTTGAGAGCCTATATGAGCGTGCAGTCCCACACAGTTAAGCGAAGTAGTTTGACTGATAAAGGCAAACACTTCCTCCACTTGGTTGGGATCGAACCCAAATTTGCTGTCTAAGTGACCTGTACGAATGTATTCGTGGGTGTGACATTCAATGCCGGGGGTAAGCCGCAGCATGATGGGGATTGGTGACTGGGAATTACTTGCAGATCCCAGCAAAGCCAAAGTTTTTAGCTCTAGCCAGTTATCGACCACGATCGTGCAGCCAGATTCTACGGCAAACTCAAGTTCGGCGCGGGATTTATTGTTGCCGTGGAAATAAAGCAATTCCCGGTTGACACCTGCTTGTATGGCAGTGTATAATTCACCGCCAGATACTACTTCTACGCCTAAGCCTTCACTTGCGGCGATCGCACAAATGGCAAGGCAATTCCAAGCCTTAGAGGCATAGACCGCCTGAGAACTCCCAGGATAGTAGCGCTTAAAGGCATCCCGGTACTGCGAGCAAGCTGTCCTCAGCGTTTCTTCATCCAAAATATACAAGGGCGATCCGAATTGCCCAACCAAAGCAGTCACATCGCAACCCCCAATTTCCAGGCAGTCTTGACTGTTAATCCTGGCTGTGAGCGGTAAAAGTTGCTGGTTAGGCGATCGAGTTTCTGATGTATCGGCGGTAGAGGGCAAATACTGACTGCCAGAATTGCGAACCCCTACCGAGTGAGTTAATACCATAATGTGGGAACGATCCAACGTTAAAATGACAGGCGTGAGTACGTCTCGTTAATCAGTTTACAATTGAGAGCTATTAACTTTTTAAATCTATTACCCCTGGCACCAGAACTACTACCAGCAGTAGTAGAACTCGATCGAGAGTGTTTTGGTGGACTTTGGACTCTGGAAAGTTATCAACGAGAGTTAGATAGTACCAATAGCGATATACTGGTTCTTCTCAAAGAAGGAAATGACGAAGAATCTCTCTCTTTAGATCCTTCTCATACCCCAATCTTGGGATTAGGATGTCTATGGACGATTTTAGATGAAGCTCACATCACCATTCTGGCCGTCCATCCCAACTATCGCGCTCAAGGCTTGGGGATGACACTGCTAACAGCTTTGCTATCCCAAGCTTGGCAACGCGGGTTGGAGAGAGCAACGCTCGAAGTAAGCGCCTCTAACGAAACCGCACTATCTCTTTACCAAAAGTTTGGCTTTCGGATCGCAGGACGGCGGCGGGGTTATTACCAGGATACGGGTGAAGATGCCCTGATTCTCTGGCTCAACGGTCTGGGACACCCAGAATTTGACAAAACTTTAGCAGACTGGGATCGGCAAGTTCGCTCTCGCCTAGCTTCATCCGGCTGGAATTTATACTCAACGAAATTAAAAATGAAAAAATAACAGAAGAAAAATCAAAAAAATAATTTCACAGCCACTGAATTACCAATAATGTCGCTAAATCTAAAATAGAAGTTCCCTCATCGGCTATCCGTACCAATTCTCTACTCCAAGAGTATGACAGCCGAACAGATTGCCTATGCTAGAATCATGCTTACCGGAACTCAGCAGGTGATGGAAAGCTGCCATGTTTGAACGCTTTACAGAAAAAGCAATTAAAGTGATCATGCTGGCCCAGGAAGAAGCACGTCGCCTGGGGCACAACTTCGTAGGTACAGAGCAGATCTTATTAGGTCTGATTGGAGAAGGGACCGGCGTCGCCGCCAAGGTACTCAAATCAATGGGCGTCAATCTCAAAGACGCTCGAATTGAGGTAGAAAAAATTATTGGTCGGGGTTCTGGATTCGTTGCTGTCGAAATTCCGTTTACTCCACGGGCAAAGCGCGTTCTGGAGTTATCCCTAGAAGAAGCTCGTCAACTAGGGCATAACTACATCGGCACGGAACACCTGCTTTTGGGCCTAATCCGGGAAGGGGAAGGGGTGGCAGCAAGAGTACTGGAAAATCTAGGCGTTGACCTCTCCAAAGTCCGCACGCAAGTGATTCGGATGCTGGGCGAAAATACCGAAGTTACCCCTGGCGCAAGTCAAGGCCGCACGAAGACACCAACTCTTGATGAATTTGGCTCAAACTTGACCGTGATGGCCACCGAGGGCAAGCTCGACCCCGTAGTCGGTCGTCAGCGGGAAATTGAGCGAGTGATCCAAATTTTGGGTCGTCGTACAAAAAACAACCCAGTGTTAATTGGGGAACCGGGTGTCGGGAAAACAGCGATCGCAGAAGGCTTAGCACAACGCATTGCCAACAACGATGTGCCCGACATTTTGGAAGACAAGCGCGTCGTCACTCTGGATATTGGTTTGCTAGTAGCAGGCACCAAATATCGGGGTGAATTTGAAGAACGCCTCAAGAAAATCATGGACGAAATCCGCTCGGCGGGTAACGTCGTCCTCGTAATTGATGAAGTGCATACCCTGATCGGTGCTGGTGCAGCAGAAGGTGCGATCGATGCAGCCAACATCCTCAAACCCGCACTAGCTAGAGGCGAACTCCAGTGCATCGGTGCAACAACACTGGATGAATACCGCAAGCACATCGAACGGGATGCCGCATTGGAACGCCGCTTCCAGCCGGTGATGGTGGGCGAACCAACAGTAGATGAAACTATAGAAATTCTCTACGGCTTGCGCGAACGCTACGAACAGCACCACAAGCTGAAAATTTCTGACGAAGCTTTGTCAGCGGCGGCAAAACTATCCGATCGCTATATCTCAGATCGCTATCTGCCAGATAAAGCAATCGACTTAGTTGATGAAGCGGGATCGCGGGTGCGTCTGATTAATTCCCAATTGCCACCAGCAGCAAAAGAACTCGACAAAGAACTGCGTCAGGTACTCAAAGAAAAAGACGATGCGGTCAGGTCGCAAGACTTCGATCGAGCTGGAGAACTACGCGATCGCGAAATGGAAATAAAATCCCAAATCCGCGCTATTTCCCAAAATAAGAAAACTGACTCGTCAGACAAAGATGTCTTACCAGTTGTCACCGAAGAAGATATCGCCCACATCGTAGCTTCCTGGACAGGCGTTCCAGTCAACAAGCTGACAGAATCCGAATCCGAAAAGCTCATGCACATGGAAGACACCCTCCATCAGCGGCTCATCGGTCAAGAAGAGGCGGTGACAGCAGTATCTCGCGCCATTCGTCGCGCCAGAGTCGGTTTGAAAAACCCCAACCGCCCGATCGCCAGCTTTGTATTCTCTGGCCCCACCGGCGTAGGGAAAACAGAACTGACGAAAGCCTTAGCATCCTACTTCTTCGGTTCCGAAGAAGCCATGATTCGGTTAGATATGTCCGAATACATGGAACGCCACACCGTCTCCAAGTTGATCGGTTCTCCTCCGGGGTACGTCGGTTACAACGAAGGCGGTCAGCTCACAGAAGCCGTCCGGCGTCGTCCATACACCGTCGTGCTATTCGACGAAATCGAAAAAGCCCACCCCGATGTGTTCAATATGCTCCTGCAAATCTTGGAAGATGGTCGTCTGACCGATGCCAAGGGACGCACCGTAGACTTCAAGAACACATTGCTGATCATGACTTCCAACATCGGCTCGAAGGTAATTGAGAAAGGCGGCAGCCAACTCGGCTTCTTCGATGCCGGATCGGAAACCCAGGCGGAAGCACAGTACATTCGCATTCGGACTCTGGTCAACGAAGAACTCAAGCAGTACTTCCGCCCAGAATTCCTCAATCGGATCGACGAAATTATCGTCTTCCGCCAGCTCTCCAACGAGGAGATCAAGAAAATTGCGGACATTCTGCTCAAGGAAGTCTTTAATCGCCTGACCGAACAGGGAATCACCCTGGAAGTGACGGGCGCATTCAAAGACCGCTTGGTGACAGAAGGTTACAACCCCAGCTACGGGGCGAGACCTCTGCGTCGCGCCATTATGCGCCTCCTGGAAGACAGCCTAGCCGAGGAAATCCTTTCTGGGCGCGTCCAAACGGGAGACACTGCCATAGTGGATGTGGACGATCAGGGTCAGGTTAGGGTGTTACAGGGCGAGAAAAAAGCACTGACTCCTAGCGCTGTTGAAAAGTAATTAGTTTTGAGTTAAGGAAACTTTTCAAAACCTAAAACTTTACCAGTAAACGCTAATAGAAAACGGTAGAACTTAGTTCTACCGTTTTTTGTTTAATTGCGCGACAGCCGATCGGGCCCGGTTGCATCGTTAGCATAATGAGTGATATCGTCAATTTTTCTATTTTGATCGTTGGTTAAATTTTTACCGCAGATGAAGACTCTGGAACGCTCCGGAACGCAGATAAGAATAAGAAAGAACACGAGTTTTTTGGATCGGGTTTAAATCTACGCTAAACTATAGCCATGCAGCCCTTCCTAACCACTCAACCCGCGATCGCCCATTCAGTCTATGATGACTTAATGGCGATGTTGGTGCGGTTGTATCCTCAACGTCTGGGTGACATTATCGATCGGCATTTGGCGTTATCATCAGCAATGAACTTTTCTGAAAAGCTGCAACTGGTTGATAGGCTAAAAAGCTGGTTAGATAGCTTTCGCCCGCTTTCCCCCACCGTTGTGGCAGAACTGAAAAAACTCTACGACGTTCGGTTCACGTATCACTCGAATGCGATCGAGGGGAATACCTTGACGCAGCGTGAAACTGAATTAGTCCTAGAAACCGGAATCACCATTGGTGGAAAAACCCTGCGAGAACACCTGGAAGCGATCGGACATCGGGATGCCATCAATTACATTGAAACCCTCATGCAATCGGACACTCTCATCGGTGAATGGGAGATTAAACAGATTCACACACTAATTCTAAGAGCGATCGCACCAGAAGAAGCTGGACGCGATCGGCAATTAGATGTGAAAGCGGCTGGCACCGAATACCTCTATCCGCCTCATTATTTGCTCAACGATCTGATGCCGGAATTTATCCAATGGCTAAATTCGGCCAACATCCGATCGTTACATCCCTTAGAATATGCCGCCGAAGCACATCTTCGCTTTGTTTCGATTCATCCATTTCGCGATGGCAATGGACGCACCGGACGGCTATTGATGAATCTCCTTTTGCTGCGGGCGGGCTATCCTATCGTCGTAATCTCAAACCAGGTTCGTGCTGCCTATATCGACGCGATCTCAGCAGCACAACAGCAGGATGCTGGTATTTATCCGTTGCTCAATCTCATCGTGAATGCTGCCAAAGATTCGCTGATTGAAACCTTACAAATCCTAGCAACCGCCAGCGACAGCCGGGGTCGAGGACTACCCTTCTATGAAGAGATGCTAGCGGTTTTGCAGCATTCTGAAGATAGACGTTTAGAGTGAACTTCGTGAAAAATAACAACTATAACAATTATGAAATTTAATCTTAGTTCAGCACTGCGTTACCGAATTAACGAAGCCAGCACTTTAGTGTTAAATATCCAAGTTGTTAACAACCACCATCAAAGGATTTGCACCGAACAGCTACAATTTGACCCAAAAGTAAAGTTTGACGAATATACTGCACCTGCAAGTCTAACTCGATATATGCGAGTTAACGCGCCTGTTGGCAAATTGGAAGTAAACTATGAAGCGACAGTAGAATTGTCGCACTTTTACGCCGATCCCAACACAATTGCTGAAGTACCGATCGCAGATTTGCCGATGGAGACTCTGCCCTATCTTTACCCCAGTCGCTACTGTGAGTCCGATCGCTTGATGGGTTTTGTGCAGAGTGAATTTGGGGGGTTACAACCTGGTTATTCCAAAGTTACTGCTATTTGCAACTGGATTTATAACAAAGTAACATATTTATCTGGTAGTACCAATTCTCAGACTTCAGCTTACGATACGGCAACGCAACGGGCGGGTGTTTGTAGGGATTTTGCCCATCTAGGCATTGCTTTTTGCCGTGCTTTGAATATTCCCGCACGCTTTGTTAGCGCCTACGCTTACGGTCTGAATCCGCCGGATTTTCACGCTTGTTTTGAGGCTTATCTGGGCGATCGCTGGTATCTGTTTGATGCTACCCGTTTGGTGCCTTTAAACAGTATAATCCGAATCGGTACGGGTCGCGATGCGGCAGATGTTTCTTTTGGGACTTTATTTGGAGCGGTGCAAATGGAGGAGATGAAACTTTTTGTGGCATCAGTCTCGGAAGCGGGAGAGATGGAGAGGTCTGATTTTACAGGTATGGCGATCGCTATTTCGTAAAGTGCCTATTTCACCGGAATGTCTGTAGGGCGGGGTTCTTTCTTAAACCAGACCCCACTTTTAGTGGAAATAAGCGATATCGTTTCCGGTTGAATCTGATTTCTAATCAAATATTCTAAGGAACAAGATTTGGTCTAACATCTTCCATCACCAAATCAAATATTATAGCGTGGGCTTTTGGTCTTGCCCCTTCCAGTTGACTGACTAACACCCTGACATTCTCTGGCATCAAGCAGACTCCTCAGTCAGTTAAGTGACTGACAGCTCATGCGTTTGATAGCTATTAATTCGCGGGACTCTTGCTTAACATAGCCGGACATGGCGGCTTGCTGCAACGCTAAAAAGGCATTCAAGTCTTCTAAATCGTACTTGCTGCTTAGAAGCTGGCGCAGTTCATTTTCGGCTTCAACGGTTAGATAACCAGTTGTTATAGCTTGTTGTACCACATCTCGGATTAGAATCATAGAACTTTTCTCAACTCGCTTACTGACAAAAGTAAGTATGAGACTTTTCGGTAGACAGCCTATTGACGCGACTCTCTGCGATCCTGTGATGTTTTTTTGATTAGCAGGTGACAGCTTATATAAGTTTTACGTGATCGATCGAGGTATCGGCTGTGACGCCGATCGTTTGACCGCCTCTCCCGGAAGAATGATATTGACTTTGGGCATTTAGAAGCCGATCGCTCCTGCGATTGTGAGAAACTAATTTAGGACTTGCCCAGAAACCCGGTAAGTCCTGTATTTGTTCTCCGTATTCCTTGATATCTTCTATGGACTATAACGAAAAGGATTTGGCAGGTTCTCCTCTCTGGTTGCGGGTATGGCGTCAAGTGAGGGAAAATCTCCTAATCCTGGTCATCGCCCTTACCTTGGCTCTTTTGCTTCGGACTTTTGTGGCAGAACCCCGCTACATTCCCTCTGATTCTATGCTGCCGACCTTACAAGTGGGCGATCGCTTGATAGTCGATAAGGTTAGTTACCGTTTTCGCCCACCTGCAACGGGCGATATAGTCGTCTTCGATCCGCCGCCACAGCTGCAAATTCAGGGATATGCGAAAGATCAGGCATTTATCAAAAGGGTAATCGGCGAACCGGGCCAACTCGTGAGCATTACCAATGGCAAAGTCTATCTCTCTAGCCAACCCCTACAGGAAAGCTACATTGCCGAACCTCCCGCCTATAAGTGGGGACCGCAGGCAGTTCCGTCAGGCCAACTTTTTGTGATGGGAGACAACCGCAACAACAGCAATGATTCCCATATGTGGGGTTTTTTACCGAAACAAAACATCATTGGTCGTGCTTGCTTTCGGTTTTGGCCGATCGATCGCATTGGCCTAGTAAAATAGTTTTGAATTTTGAATTTTGAATTTTGAGTTAAAGAAGTTTCTTAATTCAAAACTTAAAACTCAAAATTCAAAACTCTAAGACAAGCGCAAATAGTGCATCAACTGACCGATCGTGTCTGCCGAAAGAGATAATCTTAGTTGCAAATCCGCCAAATCTCGGTAATAACCGCCATTCTCGCGATTTTGTACGATCGCCTGCGCCAGAAAAGTATCGATCGCAGGAATTTTACTCAGCATTTCTATTGAGGCTGTGTTCGGGTTAATCTGCTGGGGGGTAAAGACGCTTTCGGGGTCGTAGTAACAAAATCTGAGTACCGGCTCAAGGGGTTTTAGTCGCTCTATCGGCCAGCTAAGCGCGGCTGCAACGTCCTCCAGACAATGAAACTCTACCCCAGAACGAGACAGAGTTTCAAGCGATCGGGCCTGATGAATTGACAATCCGGGCAATCTCAGCCAATCATCTACAGTCGCCCGATTCGGGTCAATTGTGATACCCAACGAGGCTGCGATCGCAATTTCTTCAACTGATTGCAGCCGATAGTAAGGATCATTAAGAATTCGCGCCCGGATTAACTGCTGCTGCGGATTTACCGACATTTTGGGCAACGTCTTTCCAAGCTGAAGACGCACCGAGATTAGCCAGTTACTAATTCCCATATTCAAACCATTTAGTCAAGTAGCTTGCGGCGTTTTTGCTCGAATTCGTACTCAGAAATCAACCCCTCTTGGCGCAACTGTTCCAATTGGCGCAAAGCCTCTGCCATCGCCGCCACCTGGGAGGGGTCAACAGAGGATTGTACCGTCACTGGCGAATTTAGATTGAAATTGCGATCGAATTGATCTGGATCTTGAACTAAATACCAAAACCCTTCAATAGCGCTAGCCAGATGGGGAATAGGTGTCCACGACAGCAGCAAATACAGAATACCCCACACCGGCTGTCCCAAATAAAACTTGTGGAGTCCCGAAAGAGGTATAACTGCCCCACTAAAAGCCAAAATCGCCGCCACTCTTCGACCTTTCGGCTTACTCAACATGGTGTCGCCTCTAAAACCTGCCGTCTTCTTATACAATATTAATCTCTGCTGCCCGAGTGGGGAATAGGTACTGGAAGCAGATGAGCAGACGAACGCATTACCGAAGCAAATTTTTTGAAATATAATAGCAGACTGGACTAGAATCGTAACAGATACAATTGTATTCCCCCTGAATGCAAACCTTCGATTGAATGGAAGCGCAATGGGATTTTTTGACTCTGAGATTGTTCAGCAAGAACTCAAGCAACTGGCTGAGGATTATCAATCCCTCATCCAACTAGGCAATAACTACGGCAAATTTGACCGCGAAGGCAAAAAGCTGTTTATCGAGCAATGGGAAGCCATTATGGAGCGCTACCGTATTTTTATGAAGCGCTTTGAGCTTTCTGAGGATTTTATGGCTCAAATGACAATACAGCAACTTAGAACTCAGCTGGGTCAATTTGGCATTACACCTCAGCAAATGTTTGACCAAATGAATTTAACCCTAGAGCGGATGAAAGCTGAACTGGAAAAGCAACCTTAGCCGATTTTAGATTTTAGATCGTAAGGCGGCTAGTCAGTTAATCAAAACTTTTGGCTACTTACCAGCTTCCGCAATCTAAAATCTAAAATTGGTTACGGACTAGGGCGCTTAAATTGCGAAGCCGATGGAAAGTATTCGACTGGTACGCCATCTAACGCTTTTACCATAAAATTGTGCCAGATTGGTGCTGCGTAGTGACCGCCTGTCACACCAGAGGCTAAACGTCTGTTATCATCTCTACCTATCCAAATGGCCACAGACAGTTGCGGTACAAAACCGACAAACCAAACATCTTTTTCTGAAGACGTCGTACCCGTTTTGCCAGCGGCTGGACGACCTATCTGGGCGGCTTTTCCAGTTCCGCTAGTAACCACAGATTGCAGCACGCTAGTGATAGAAGCAGCCGCCCAAGCATCAAGAACCAGTTTGGGTTTGGGCGTGTTATCCAGCAAAACGTTGCCGCTCGAATCAGTTACTTGAACAATCAAGGTAGTATCGGATTGCCAACCCATACTACCGAAGGTGGCATAAGCGCTTGCCATTTCTAAAGGCGACAGACCGCTCGCACCCAGTGGTAAAGAAATCACTGGTTCCATCGGACTTTTAATCCCAAGAGTCCGGCAAACTTCAATCACTTTATCTAACCCTACGGCGCGTCCCATCTTCACAGCCGGAACGTTGCGCGATACTTGAAGTGCCGATCGAATGGTCATGGCACCCCCAAAAGTACTATCGTAGTTTCTGGGAGAGTAGCCACCAGAACTGCCATCGCGATAGTGAACGGGGGTATCGTAGACAGTAGAAGACGGCGTATATTTACCGCTAGCAAAAGCCGTGTAATAAACAAACGGCTTAAAAGCAGATCCGGGCTGACGGCGAGCTTGAGTCGCTCTATTATACTCGCTCTTGCTGTAATCAGAACCGCCCACTATTGCCTTGATAAAATGGGTGCGGGGATCGACAGCAGCCAGGGCCAGTTCCGTACCCCAAAGTCCGCGACGTTGGAGTCTGGCGTGTTCGCGACCTATAAACTCTTCCGCCATTTGTTGGAACTTGAGGTCGATGGTTGTTTGAACTCGCATCCCACCTCTTTCCACCGTAGCGCGGCCAAAACGTTCAATCAGCTCCTGTCTTACAGCATCGGTGACATAAGGAAGTACACTCTTCTGAAACGAGGTGGGTTTGCCTAGTTTGAGGGTTTGCTTGCGAGCGGCGGCTTCTTCTTCGGGAGTAATCCAATTGAGCTCCTTCATGCGAGCCAAAACTTGTGCCTGTCGCTGTTTCGCCAGCTTGTAGTTCAGAAAAGGGCTGTAATCTTCGGGAGCCTGAATCAAACCGGCCATCATCGACCCTTCCGCCAGGTTTAAATCAGAAGCGTGCTTGCCAAAATAGCTCTGGGCAGCAGTTTCTACGCCATAGTTGTTATGCCCCCAGTAGACTTGATTGAGGTACAGCTCCAAAATCTGGTCTTTGGGGAGGATTTGCTCCAGGCGGATTGCCATCACCGCTTCTGCTACTTTGCGGCTAAAAGCCTTTTTGTGAGACAAAAATATATTTTTGACCAACTGCATGGTCACCGTCGAACCGCCTTCCACCACCGATCCCTTCTCCCAGTTAGCTCTGATGGCGCGACCAACGCCGCTGGGGTTAATGCCGTGGTGGAGGTAGAAGTGGCTATCTTCTATAGCCATCACCGCCCGCTTGAGTTCTGGAGAAATTTTGTCGAGCGGGACGACTTCACGATTTACTTCCCCGTGGATACTGGAAAGCAATTTACCCTTGATGTCGTAGATGTGAGTTGTTTCTGAGGGTGCGTAGGAACGCAAAACTCTCACATCCGGGAGGTTGCGGAAGCTAATCGCTAGGCCCACCAGTCCTCCAGCCACAATGGAACTGGTTAGCATAGTAAAGCCCAGAAGAGTTCCGCCAGTTACCTTAGCAACCGTCTGAAGAAACTGAAAACCAGGTGGAATAGTGCCGGATGGCTTTTGTCGGAGTGTGTTGGACGACACGGCGATTTAACTTCCTCAAAGAAAACAGACTGAACAAGATAGAGGGCGACTGGGTGAGTCCTTTGATTGTTATATTCAAACTATTTGTCACGGTGACAGGAAGATTTTAGAGGAGGGATGGATTTAACAAGCTAGTAGCCGCTACGGGGAAGTCACTCATTCAAAAGTCAAAAGTCAAAAATACTTTAATTCTAAGGCATTTAACTACTTCTGAACTGGTGGGTTATTTCTGGGGCGCTGCGCTACTCTGTGGGTCAAGCTTTGTCGTTAAACCTGTCCTGCCAGGAGATCGGTGAGTTGACTGCTTCTGGCAAACTATAGCGCCTGTAAAATTGTTTCATCTACCCTTGGAAATACACTGACAATAGTGCTACTGCATAAATAACAACTGACAAATGACTGTTTAATAGCGACGTAAACTGGACATCGGCAAAGTATGGCATCCTATCAATCACCTAGTATTACCCAAAATCTCGCCCGGTTGTACCGTGGCGTCAGTGAAATTTTTCCAAATCTGACAGATTCTAAAAATCCCCATGAGAATTTGGTTGAACGGTTAGCTCAGACAGATCGGCCTTTGCGGGTCAAGTTGGGTATTGACCCGACTGGTGCGGATATCCACTTAGGCCATAGTATCCCAGTCCGAAAGCTGCGGGCGTTTCAGGATGCCGGTCATACAGCTGTCCTCATTATTGGTGATTTTACCGCTCGGATCGGCGATCCAACAGGTAAATCTGAGGCTCGTCAGCAGCTGACTCCTGAACAAGTGGCACAGAATGCCCAAACTTATCTTGAGCAAGTGCGTCCTATTCTAGATTTTGACACGCCGGGACGTCTGGAAATTCGCTATAACTCGGAGTGGCTTTCCAAGTTGGATTTGGGAAAGATTCTGGATCTGTTGTCTACGATGACTGTGGGACAGATGCTGGCGAAGGAGGGGTTTGCGCTGCGTTTTGAGAAGGAAAACCCGATTTATCTGCACGAGTTCCTTTACCCGTTGATGCAGGGTTATGATTCTGTGGCGATCGCAGCTGATGTAGAGTTGGGAGGAACTGACCAGAAGTTTAATCTGGCGGTGGGACGAGATCTGCAACGACATTTTGGTCTATCGCCTCAGTTTGGGATGCTGATGCCGATTTTGATCGGGACTGATGGCGTGCAGAAAATGTCGAAGTCGCTGGGTAATTATGTGGGTTTATCGTCCGATGCGCTGACGATGTACCAAAAGTTGCGACAAACGCCAGATAATTTGGTGGAGCAGTATTTTGAATTGCTGACGGATAGACCTCTGGATATACTGCCAGAAGATCCGCGCGATCGGCAAATCCTTCTCGCTTTGGATATCGTCACTCAGTATCATGGCAAGGAAGCGGCAGAAAAAGCCAAAGACGATGCCCAGAGTATAACTCGCGGCAACACAGAACAGGCTGAAGCAGTTCCACAGTTTTCCCTATCTAATGTGGAGTTTCCCGCTAAGTTGTTCTATCTCGTCAGTGCTAGCGGACTGTGTAAAAGTAGTTCAGAAGCTCGAAAGCAGATTCAAGGCGGGGGTGTGCGACTTGATGGTGAAAAGGTTACTGATGTAAATCTCTCGTTCGATTTTCCCACCGACTTAGACGGACGGGTTTTACAGGTTGGGAAAAATAAGTTTGTCCGCTTGGTTTAATCGTCAATCGTCAATCGCCAATTCCCAATCGCCAATCGCCAATCCCCAAACTCCAATGACCGATCGCAAAATTATTGTCCCTCTGGATGTACCAACTGAAGAAGATGCGATCGCACTTATCGAAAAACTTCCGCAAGTAACTTTCTGGAAAGTTGGCTTAGAATTATTTGTCAGCACTGGTTCTGGAATTCTTACAACGCTAAAAGAGCGGCAAAAGCGGATTTTCCTAGACCTCAAATTTCACGATATCCCCAACACCGTCGCCGGTGCTTGCCGTGCTGCGGGTAGGTATGGAGTTGATTTAGTCACCATCCACGCTACCGCCGGTCGTAAGGCACTACAGGCGGCTCAAACTGCTGTACAGGAAGGTGCCGAAGCTGCTGGGTATCCACCACCCAAATTAATAGCCATTACCGTACTCACCAGCCTGAACTCGCGGGATTTAGCTTTTGACCTCAAAATTCCCTTGGAACTGCCAGAATACGCCCTACAGATGGCGCTGCTAGCCAAAGAAGCGGGTTTGGATGGAGGAGTTTGTTCGCCCCAAGAAGCATCGCAATTGCGAGAGGTATGCGGAGATGAATTTCTCCTCGTCTGTCCGGGAGTGCGACCGAAGTGGGCCGAAGCTGGAGATCAAAAGCGAAATCTCACCCCAGCGGAAGCTATTAAAGCTGGCGCTGACTACCTGGTTATCGGTCGCCCCATTACTGCTGCACCCGATCCAGTTGCTGCTTTTGAACGAATTTGCGATGAATTATGAAGAAACTGGGGAGAAAGTCAAAAGATGGAATTTTTTCTTTTTACTTTTCTCTTTTTACTTTTGCCTATTCCCTGTTACTTCAGCTGTAGCAGAAAAGAGAGAGAGATTTTCTTGTCCTGCTGATGTAGAGACTTTAACAACTCTTATGCTGCGCGACTTACCCAGTTATGCCAATAGGGTAACTCAGCGTGCTAGATTGCGATCGCGTGACCGCAGTCTTGATGTGTACGGTTACTTCATTGTGGCAGGCCAAGCCGAATTTTCACCGCTGACCCTTGGCCCTGGCGAATATAACCCAACAACATCGCAGGGGGAAGACAATATTCAACAGGTTTTCTTCACTACTTTACAGCGAAGATACTCAACCACAAAAGCAATTCAAATACAAGATTACCACTGGCTATTTTTGACAAAAACTGCAAGTGGTTGGCGATTGGCGATGATGTTTTCTATGACCGGGCCTTATCCAGCGGGACGACCTCCCACCGCACCGCGAGACAGCAGTTATGGGGTTATCGGTCAGGCGATCGAAATTTGGTTGCGGGACTGCTATGGGGGAGTAGTGCGATCGGATATGGGCGATCGAACCAGTGTACTATAGCAAACGTCTCTATTAATGTTGGGCTACAAATAAAAAGGTGGTAATAAATCAGGATTTCCGATCGGAACTTACCGCCGATATTCATCCCCGCAGTCACCGATTAACTCATACAAATTACGGGACTTACTAGAAACTGCATTAATCTGTTCGTAATCCAGCGCGTCCAGCGTCAAACCAAACACCTTGGCATTTTCTTCCATATTTTCCGATATGCCAAGCCTAGCACCAACGATCGCACCCGCCACAGCTGGCTTGTCCAAAATGTAACGCACAGCTACGTTAGAAATACTGACTCCATATTTATCTGCAATTTGTTTGAGTACATTCAGCAATTCTTGAAATAGGTTCCACCCTCCCCAAGCATCCACCATATTCTTGTATTTCCTCAAGCTAACCGTAGCAAGATCTCCGCCTCGCGGTTCGGGACGACCCCAATATTTCTCCGATAACAAACCGCCGCAAAGTGTCCCGTAAGCAAACAGCTTAATATCGTGCTGTTCGCAAAATTGAATCATATTTACTTCCGGTCGGCGGTCAACCAAAGAAAATTGCACCTGATTCGATACAATCTTTATCCCTGCATCGAAGATAATTTTTAAATGTTCAGTATCAAAATTAGTTAAAGCCAGATGCTTTATTTTTCCTTCCGCCTGGAGTTCCGACATATATTTAAGTGCATCCAGGTAGTTTATATCGCTGTATTCCCACCAGTGAAACTGTAGCAGATCTAAACAATCAACATCCATTCTTTTTAGGGATATATTGATGTTGTCTTCGACCAACTTGCGAGTCATTTTTCCTGGACGAGGCACCCATTTTGTGAAAGCTTGGATGTTCGATAAAGCTTCTTTGCCACGAGTCGCAATTAATTGCCGCCTGAACTCGCCAATAAAATCTTCTGCTGGGCCATAATGGTCTGCTAAGTCCCAAGTGGTGAAGCCTGCATCCACGTAATCAAACATAGTAGAAATGGCGGCTTTCGCGTCGATTCGTCCGTGTGCGCCAGATACCTGCCACATCCCATTTAAGATCCGGCAGATATTCAGATCGGGGGTGAATTGCGATCGGCTTGATGGAGGTAGTTTCATGTTAATTTTTGATTTTTGATTTGTAATTGTTAATGGGTAACTTGTTAGTTGCTGCTAACTACTAACAATTACCAGCTACCGACCTAAAATGGAAGAACCTCACCCCCCTACCCCCCTCTCCGACTTCGGAGAGGGGGGGAAGAAGGGAGAAATACTCTCCTCCCGTTTCCCTGTGGACAAAGAAGAAGGAGAAATATAGCAACCGCCTTGGCGGTTAGGACATTCTGAATTCCTGAAACCCTTGATTATAAACCCTTCTGACCCTAGTCCCTAGACCCTAGTCCCTAGCTATACTTTCCTCCCGTCTCCCTGTGGACAAAGAAGGAGGAGAAATACTTTCCTCCCGTCTCCCTGTGGACAAAGAAGGAGGAGAAATACTCTCCTCCCCCCTCCCTGTGGACAAAGAGGAAGGAGAAATACTCTCCTCCCCCCTCCCTGTGGACAAAGAGGAAGAAGAAATACTTCCTGCCCCCCTCCCTGTGGACGGGGAGGGGCTGGGGGTGGGGTTAAACGCGATTACGCATCAATCCAAATGCCGTGGAATCCGTAAGGAACGCGAGTAGGAATCAGAATCCTGGCAATAGGTTCAGCGGTGATGTCCTTAGCACTTACCACCACTAATTCAGAAGTTTCTTCCACCTCATTGTAGACGAAGGTGAGCAACCAGCCATCATCTTCATTAGTGGCACCAGGTTGAGGAACAAATACTGCCTCACTACCATAGCGTCCTCTGCCAAATTCGTGACTTTGGGAAGTTCCACTAATTAGGTCATATTTAATTAAACCATCAAACAGAGGTATTGAAGTTGGTGCTAGCCGCGAAGTGTAACCGTAGCGAGTTGGGCGTCCCATCAGTTGCTCGTTTACACGAGGAAATTCTGAAGGAATATCATCTATTTGTTCTTCTTTCATCCCACCTGTACTGAGATTAAATCTCCACCGATGCAGACGGGGAATGTCGCTTTGTCCATTTTTGGATGTAGGTGTGGCATCAAGTACGCTGGTGCTTTCCATGCGGCAAGCAATGAGTACGATTTCATCTCCTTCTTCATAGGCGTTGAGTGTGTGAAAAACATAACAAGCTGGCGCTTCAAACCAGCGGATGTTGCTGTTATTGCCGTGACGGGGAAGAATGCCGAAACGACTGGGTGTATCTGATTCAAACATTAATCCCGGTTCGCCTCTTTGCATCCGTTCTAATCGGAATGTTATGGGCAAATCCATAAATATGGTGTAGTTTTCGGTGATGGCAAAATCGTGCATCATCACTCCTACTGGCAAGTCAATCGGCACTGTCTGCAACAGTTTTCCTTCGGCAGAGACTACACTGTATTGCAGATAGGGTGGCTGGGCGACTGAGTAGCCGAAAAACATCATTTCGCCTGTGACGGCATCGATTTTGGGATGGGCGGTGAAGGCGCTTTTTAGCTGGTTTCCGTAGGTGTAAGGGCCGACTGTTTCTAGTGCGGGGACTTCGATCGCGTGGGGTTCTCCGCCTTCCCAAAGTGCTAAGAGGCGATCGCAATGCCACACTAAGGCCGTGTTTGCGGTATTCTTAGATGGGCCATAGGGATTGTCTACCTGGACTGGTTCAAATATGCCTGTCCAGATGGCACTAGAGGCATCGTTTTCAATTTTCCATCCCCGTGTCCGCACGTAGCGGTTGCGATAGGTTGCCCTGCCGTTGCTAATCTGTACCCCATGTAACATTCCATCGCCGTCGAACCAATGGTAGCGGCCTTTTGGGGCAAACTGGGGATTTGGGCCGTTACGGACAAACATCCCGTTTAAGCTGGGTGGTAGTTCGCCTATTACCGGGAGGTCATCTGCTGTGATTTCCGATCGCACCGGGGCAAAGTTCCTCTCCAGATAGGGATTGACTGCTACTGTTGTCATAATCTGAATACGCCTGAAAGTGAATCGCTTACTTTCACTGTTTTAACAAATTGTTACATAGGTAGCGATCTCTTCACAGCTTATAGGGGAAAATGTCGGTGTGAGCGATCGGATCGAGTTGGGTTTACAAGTGTAATTTAGTAGCCGCGACATTCAAAAATGGGGGGATGAGAGATAGGGAGAGAGTTAGTTAATTCAAGGTTACTTAGTATCAAAAGCTCTCATAATCTAACATGACCCAGGATTGCACAAAGTTCCTTCCCGTATTTTTCACTTTTAAGTATTAAGTTTAGTAACAAGAACTTTTGGTTGCGTTTACCCAGAAAAAGTAAGCAATATGACAAATACCAGCACTATTAACAAAATTAGGCACAGGGAAAATTACCAGTTTGACACCTCAATTGCTGGCGAAGCCGATGCCTTTGCCGCCCTGGTGAGTCACGAACTTCGTACACCTCTGACCTCAATTCGGGGTGCATTAAGCCTTTTGCTGAGCGGTAAGCTTGGCACCATAAGCTCTAGGGGTAAGAAACTGCTGGAATTGGCCGTCAAGAACACCGATCGCTTAGTAAGACTGACCGCAGCTATTGAGAGCGATCGAGAGATCCAGGTAAATATTATTAGCGCTGCCGCTATGGCACGCTACCAGCTCGAAAAAGAGCTGCAATTAGCGTTAGAACGCGAACAGTTTCAGCTGCACTACCAACCAATAGTATCGCTGGAAACTAACAAGATTAGTGGGTTCGAGGCACTGGCAAGATGGCAGCATCCTCGTCGGGGATTGGTTTCGCCAGCAGAATTCATCCCACTAGCAGAAAAGACCGGATTGATCGAACCCTTGGGAACTTGGGTACTGGATAAGGCTTGCCGTCAACTGTATTCTTGGCAGCAGGAATTTGCCTGCAACCCAGCCCTAACGATGAGCGTTAATCTTTCCAGTTTACAATTATCGCAACCTAATTTGGTTGAGCAAGTCCAAGAAATTTTGCAGAAAACTAACCTGGCGACTAGCAGCTTAAGGCTGGAAATCACAGAAAGTGCGATTATGGAAAATCAGACAAATGCGATCGCTACCCTACACCAACTCAAAGCGCTAGGAATTCAGTTATATATGGATGACTTTGGGACAGGTTACTCGTCATTGAGCCGTTTGCACGAACTACCTATTGACCTCATGAAAATCGATCGCTCCTTTGTCAGCCAGAAAAAATGGGATATTATCTGGGCAATTATGATATTGGCTTCCAGTCTAGGACTAGAAGTAATTGCCGAAGGCATAGAAACAGCTGAGGAAGTCGCAGAACTTAAGAAACTGGGATGCAAACAAGGGCAGGGATATTTTTACTCCAAGCCAGTAGATTCTCAAGCAGCAGCAGCTTTAATTGCATTGCAGTTGCCATGAGGAGCGCGAGTGAAACACGCAAAACCTAATATCTTAGTCAATCGATCGATTTTTGATTTTTGATTTTTGATTTTTGATTAACCCTACGGATGAATCCGGGGGCGACCAAACCAATGCTTAGGGAGATTTTTATATGAGAATTTTGCTAGTAGAAGATGACGAAGCAATGGCAGCGGTCGTTACAGACTTTCTTATTAAACAACATTACGTTCTCGACATTGCTCACGATGGAGAAGCTGGTTGGGGATTTATAGAAGCTTACACCTATGACCTAATTATGCTTGATGTCATGCTTCCCAAGATGGATGGCATGACTCTGTGTCGTCGCATACGCTCTCATGGGTATCGTATGCCTGTGCTGCTTCTGACTGCCCGTCAAACTAGCACAGATAAAGTGATGGGTTTAGATGTGGGAGCAGATGATTATGTCGTCAAACCCTTTGATTTAAAAGAATTAGTAGCACGCATTCGAGCCTTGCTGCGTCGGGGAAATTCTGCCGTAGCTCCAGTTTTGCAATGGGGAAATTTACACCTTGACCCCAGCACCTGCGAAGTAATTTATGAAGATCGAATTCTGCATCTCAGTCCTAAAGAATATTCTCTACTAGAGCTTTTTTTACGCAACAGTCGTCGTGTATTTAGCCGCAGCGCTATTTTAGAACATCTGTGGTCTTGGGAAGACGCTCCCGCAGAGGATACAGTCAAAGCTCACATTAAAGGTTTGCGGCAAAAATTCAAATTAGTAGGGGTACCAGCCGATTTGATTGAGACAGTTTACGGCATGGGTTATCGTCTCAAACCACTATCTAGCGAAGTACAGGAGCAGAATATTCCCCAGATTCTAGCCGCTGGGTTGCCTAATGAACTGATATTATGGTTACAGAAGCGATTGGCAAAGCCCATCAAAACAATTCCGAACAGCGAAAAAACATTTGATGAACTAGACCGAGGCAACTGGTCATTGCTGCTGATCGACCAGAGTGCGATCGACCAATCTGTAGCCAAGCTGCTAGAGGAAGCTTATGGCCGACTCAAGGAAGGGAAACAGTCAATAATCTATTGTCTGGACAATAACTTAAGCAACAATTTACCAAGAAAGCTTATCGGTCAAATTCTATTTCATCCTTTGGACTGGGAAAAACTAGCTGGCATTGTGGCAGAAAGTATCGGATTGTCTTTACCACCCGCTACGAGTTTGCCAATTTCAAATTCAAAAGCGCAAATTGAAGAGAAAGTACAAGAAATTTCTAATGTTAATTTAGAGATTATTAATAGGCAAGAGAAACCGAGTTTTGTTGGCGAAGCCAAATATCAGAGTGTCGAATCCGAAAAAATTACATTTGACGGGCAAGAGTCAAATATTAGCCATATCAAATTACCAATACTCGAAGGTAAAACCCTTAATAAATCTGCCGAATTAGCGTCTATACAGTCTGCGGTAGCAGGAATATGGGAAAAGTTCAAAGACAAGATTATTAACCGATTTGCTGCTATAGAGCGAGCGAACACAGCTTTACTTGCAGGAACCTTTAACGATGAATTACGGCAGAAAGCAGTAAGTGAAGCTCACAAATTAGCGGGTTCTTTGGGTACTTTTGGTTTCGCTGAAGGCTCATCTCTAGCGCGAAAAATAGAGGAATTATTGCAAATAGGAGATAGGGAATCGAGCATCGGGTATGGTGAAAGTTATCAATTTAGAAGTGATGATTTTAAATTTTCAATTGTAAATTCTCCTAATAGATCTGTGCTATTTTCTGAACTGGTTGCAGCATTGCGCCGGGAACTAGAGACAGCTTCAGCTACAAAACCTTCCGCCTCTTTATCAGCTTCTGCTACACCTCGATTATTAAAGAATAAGCAACCCAAAATATTAATTGTTGAAGATGATAAAGAGCTAGCGGAACAGTTAGTTATGGAAGCTGTTTATTGGGGAATGCAGGCAGAGAGTCTGAGCAATTTGTCTGCTGCCAAAGTTACTATCCAGAACGCCGAGCCAGATTTGGTGCTGCTTGATCTTTCCTCTGGCTCACCTACTGAGGACGGACTAATACTGGTGAGGGAACTGTCGGCGCAAAATCCACCTGTGCCCATTATAGTCCTGACATACCGAGATACTTTTAGCGATCGCATCGAAGTCGCTCGTATGGGCGGGTGCTACTTTTTGCGAAAACCGATCGAACCAGCCCTAGTCATGAAAGCAGTTAGCCAAGTGCTACAACAGGGACACAGCGCTAACTTTAAGGTCATGGCTGTGGATGACGACCCGGAGATCCTAACCACCCTAGAAACTTTATTGCAGCCAGAGGGATTGAAGCTGATTCTCCTCGAAGACTCGCGACGGCTGTGGGAAGTACTCGAAGCCACAGCACCGGATTTTCTGGTTCTAGATATAGATATGCCTCATGTGAATGGTATTGAACTGTGTAAAGTCATACGTAACGACCCAAAGTGGAACTATTTGCCGGTGCTTTTCCTTTCTAGCCACACGGATGCCGAAACTATACAGCGGGTGTTTGGTGTGGGGGCTGATGACTACGTACAGAAGCCAATTGCGGGGCCAGAACTGGTCACTCGCATTTTCAACCGCTTGCAGCGAGTACGGGTGCTGCGAAATATTTCTGAAACCGACATTTTGACTGGAGTAGTCAATCGGCACAAGTCAATGCAAGATTTGGAACGGTTTATGCGTATGTCTACCCGTTATAAGCAACCCTTGTGCTTTGCTGTATTGGATTTTGACTATTTTCAGCGAGTCAACGAAGAATATGGCGATGGTGTTGGGGACGTGGTGTTGCACGAATTTGGGAAACTTCTGTTACAAGGTTTCCGCACTGAAGATGTGGTGGCACGTTGGGGTGGTGACGAGTTTGCGATCGGGATGTATGGTATTACTAAACCAGCTGCCGCGAAACGGTTGGAGGAGTTACTAGATTCCCTGGGCAAAGTAAAGTTCGATCGACCTGAAGGCACAGAGATTGAAGTAACTTTTAGTGCTGGTGTGGTTCAGTATCCCGATGATGGTGCTGATTTACAATCTCTATATCACAATGCTCGTAAAGCACTCGATCGAGCTAAGGCAGCTGGAGGCGATCGCATAATCTGCTTTGATTAATCTAAAATCTAAAATCGACATGAGACCAAAGCGAATTTTAGTTATTGATGATGAAGAAGATATCCGGGAAATAGCGCAATTTTCCCTCGAAACTATGGGAGGCTGGGAGGTAATAACGGCTGCTGGAGGCAGCGAAGGCTTGGCTTTAGCCTTAACCCAAGCGCCTGACGTTATTCTCCTAGATGTAATGATGCCTGATATGGATGGTCCGACGCTCTTTGAAAAGCTACAGGCGAATATAGCCACCCAGCACATCCCCGTGATTTTATTGACGGCTAAGGTGCAGGCAGCCGAACAGCGCAGATTTGTACAGTTGGGGGTGAAGGCTGTGATTGCTAAACCTTTCGATCCGATGACGCTGGCAACTCAGTTAGCAAAGGCCCTAAACTGGAGCCTATGAACTACCGAGGCAATAGCGCTACAATTTGCTGGAAAAAGCTATGTCACCTTATGTACTATTTAAAGACCGCAACAGTGCCGGTGAGCAGCTAGCCCAAGCGATTGAAGACCAAATGAACCTGATTAGGGCTCAGGGAGTTTTGGCAAAGCCGATCGTCTATGCGCTGCCTCGCGGCGGCTTGCCGGTTGCTGTACCAGTAGCTCTTAAGTTGGGTTGCCCTTTGGATATTGTCGTGGCAAAAAAGATCGCTCAGCCAGAAGATCCGGAACTAGCCATCGGTGCTGTAACGGCGGATGGGCAGGCTATTTGGTCAAATCGATTGCCATTACCGCAAGATCATCCGAAATTACAGGAAGCTCTTCGTCAAGCCCAAGAAAAAGCTCAAGATCAATTCGATCGCTTAGCTCCTAATTGTCCTCAGATTAGCCCAGAAGGTGCGATCGCGATTTTGATTGATGATGGCATTGCCACAGGGATGACTATAGCTGTGGCGGTTTCTGCCCTACAACTTCAAAAACCGGCACAGGTTTGGATCGGGACGCCCGTGGCCCCTCTGGGATTGAGCAAATCTTTAGAGCAGATGTGCGATCGCGTTATTGTGCTAGCAACGCCTCATCAATTCTTCAGCGTCAGTCGCTTTTACGGGGAATTTTCCCAAGTTGAGATCGAAGTTGCTTCTACCTTGCTACAGCAGGCAAACCAGCTACCTTAAAGTCACTCATTCAAAAGTCACTCATTCAAAAGTCAAGAGAAAAAATGTCGGGAATCCTCATCTCCTCAACAACTTCTATTCCAGGTTCCTACTGGCAGTGGCGGGAACAATCAATTTACTATGTGCGTGCCGGACAGGGACACCCGCAACGTCCGCCACTGCTATTGATTCATGGATTTGGTGCTTCTACAGACCACTGGCGCAAAAATATCGCTGAATTGAGTCAGGATTTTGAAGTTTGGGCGATCGATCTGCTGGGATTTGGCCGATCGGCTAAACCAAACTGGCAATATAGCGGCGATTTGTGGCGCGACCAACTGAATGATTTTATCACCCAAGTTATCGATAAACCAGCAGTTTTGGCGGGAAACTCCTTGGGAGGCTATGCAGGTTTGTGTGTAGCAGCACAGCGTCCCCAGTCTGCGGCAGGATTGATTTTAATTAACAGTGCTGGCCCTTTTACCGAAATTGAACCTCAACCGCAACCCGATCCTGTCAGAAAGATTTGGGGTGAGATAATACTTGGAATTCTCCGGCAACCTTGGGCTAATTATCTGTTATTTCAATATGTGCGTCAACGATCGGTCATCCGTAAAACATTAGAAAAAGTTTATCTCGACAAAAGTGCTGTTACGGATCAATTAGTAGAAGATATTTATCGTCCTTCTTGCGATCCAGATGCCCCACAAGTTTTTGCCTCTGTATTTAGTACACCCCAAGGCGAAAAAGTTGACGTTCTCTTGAAAGAATTACCTCGTCCGCTGTTACTAATTTGGGGAGAAGCAGATCCCTGGATGAACGCTAAAGAACGGGGAGCAAAGTTTCGACAATATTATCCGCAACTGACAGAACATTATCTGCAAGCTGGGCATTGTCCTCATGACGAAGTACCGGAACAAGTGAATAGATCGATCGCTGAATGGGTGTTAGCTAATTGCCATTTATGAAAGCTGAAGAACTAGAGCGGAAGTTTGATGATGGGGAAGATGTTTTGGAGTATTTCGATCTTTCCACGTTGAATCGTCCTGGACTGGAAATCAAACTAATTGCAAATTGAAAATTTCAGATGGCAAATTGAGAATTAAAATATTACTTTCAATCTGCCCTCTGAAATCTGAAATCTGAAATTTTAAATCAGCGCCAATTTCCCACCAAAACGTAGGGAGCCCAAAAATAGGGAAATTTGTAACGATTCTCCTTCAAAAGAGTTAACTGAGCGCTTCTAAGCGCCTCTGCTTTGCTAACTCCCTGTTTGGTTAATTCGCGATATAATTCAGTCATCAAAACGGCTGTCGAGCGATCGCTGACTTTCCACAAAGTTGCTACAGTGCTGCGTGCGCCCGCTCTCACCGCTACTCCAGCTAATCCCAAAGCAGCTCGACTGTCTCCTTCTGCTGTTTCGCAAGCACTAAAAACAAGTAATTCAATAGGATGCGATTCCTTTTGTTCTCTCCTACGCAATAAATTATCTAACTCTTTCACATTAATCTTATCATTCCAGGTAAGAATAAACGTTTTCTCTGCTTGGGAACTAAATTGTCCGTGGGAGGCGATATGCACTATGGGGAAAGGAGTTGAATTAATAGCCCGTTGCAGGTTAGTGACCGTAAATTCCCCATCTAAAAGTATCTGACTGTTTACCTGCTTCTGGATTTCTTGTAATTCCGGCTTTACGTTAGGGAGAGAGGAAAAACCTTGACGCGCTTCCGATAATCCCGCTGTCAGTACCCTAAGCTGTCCTTGTCTTAGCGGTTGAGGCGCGAGTAACTGTAGTCCTGGAGTTAGGGCTATGCTATATTTTTCGATTAAATACTGCTGTCCGTCGTGCAGAGCAGCCATCGGAATATTCCGCAATAAACCATCCAGTACAAATACTAAAGTTTGCACTTTTTCTTTTTCTAATGCTGCTTCGGCGGGTCCAATAATCCAGTCGTATACTTGTTGGGAAAGGCGCAATACTTGTTGATTGTTGGCGGCGAGTCGTCCGATATCTTGTTGCAATTCATCGAGCAGGGTTTCAATTTCGCTCTGGGGTTTAACTGTGGCGTAGTAGCGCAGCCCAGATTGGGGTAATGCTAAGATGACTGCTAGTTTATCTTTCAAAATGATAGGATAGATTACTGCGGCGGTGGTGTCAATTTTGTCGATTTGTACGGGTTTGGCATTCAAGCAAGCTTCTTGGAAGAAGTTATCTAATTCGGCTAGTTGGAGTGATTCGATCGCATACCGCGCTTGCCGTAAATTTTCTTGACTCGGTTCTGCTTCTGTGGTAACTAATAAATCGACAAATTCGCGATAGACTGGTTCTACACTATCCCGAAACGAAAACTGGACATCTGGATTGTCGGGATTGATGGCAACTAAGTCGCTACGCAGAGATTTGAGAGTTTCAACTGCTACCTTATAAGCGGATATCGCTTGCTTTTTATCCCCCTGCTCTTTCAGCAATCTTCCTAATTGCCATTGCCATCGATAAGCAATATCCGAAGCATTAATTGCTTGAGCTAAAACCAGGGCTTGCTGTGTTATAGCTAGGCTATCTTTTGATTGTCCTGTCAATTCGTATAATTCTCCCAAATTGCCAAGAGCGTAAGATTCAGCCCGAAGATCTTTTAAGTTTCTTGCTTCTTGAATTGCTGTAGCTAATAATTGTGCAGAATCCCGATCGACACTCGGTAAATCCTCTTTGCGTCCCCCATTCCCAGTCTCCAGTCTCGTTAAACTATGAGCTAAGTTAATTCTCGCATAAACTGCTCTGCGACTGGCGGGTAATTCATTAAGATCGATCGCCTTCCGCAACGCTTCCGCTTCTGCAAATTGTTGTGTATCTACTAGCAAGCTAAGCTGATTCAGTTGTGCTTCCACTCGCCTAATTGGTAACGAGATTTTAGTAGCTTCTAGATAAGCTTTGAGGGCAGCTTCTATTTCAGTTTTCGCTGTTGATTTATCTGCTAATTCTTCTGCTCTTTTTGCTAGAGAGCGGGCAGTATTTCCTAAACTGAAATAAGCAGCACTGATGGCTGGTGTCGAGCCTAACTCTTGGGCTATACTTAAACTCTGTTGCAATAACTTGCGTGATTTCTCCAAATCGCCGATCGCTCTCAAAGCATTACCGAGACTCCGCAATCCTGTTGCTTTAATTAAAGATTTTGGTTGATTTTGCAGAGATATTTCTATTTCTTCTAAACTTTTATTAGCGCGGCGATAAAGTCCCAAAGCTTGCATCGCTTGGGCAGAGTTGATTTGACTGCCGATCGCGCCTTCTGTGTCGCCAATTTGAGAGTATTTGGCAGCCGCTTGCGTCCAAGTTGTTAAAGCGTCTTCGGATTGTCCCAAAGCTAATTGCAGATGACCTTTTGTATTTAAAGTTTGTGCTAAAATTGATAAGCTATCTCTTGAAGAGCCGCTGTTTTTTAGGAGAGATAAACCGGAAGCGATCGCATCAGTTGCTTCTTGCCATTTGCCAAGTTGTTGATAAGCTAAAGACAAATAGCTCAGAGCCAAAGCTTCATTAAGTTTATCTCCAGCACCTTTGAACGCAGAAGCAGCTTTTTGCCAAACTTCTGCGGCTTGGGAAAATTGTTCAGCTTGGAAAAATTTCCTACCTTGTTGGAGTAATTGTTGGGGATTGGGGATTGGGGATTGGTAATTGGTAATTGGTAATTGTTTGTTCCCATTACCGATGACCGATTCCCCATTACCCATTGCTAGTGAAACACTGGCACTGAAAAAAGCCGCTAACAGTGCAAGTGTAATTCTGTTTAGCCATTTTATAGCTAGCTGTAGATTACAGGATAGAAATAAACGAGCAAGCGACTTTATTTTCATTTCCCTACGGGTGATTTGGTTAGCGACAGATGTCAGTTTAAGGCGCATGGCATTGTTGTTGAGCTAATCCAGAACTTTGAGGTATTGCTATTGGCACTTGTGCAATTAATATCACTTCGCCATTTGCGCTGCGAGTCCATCCTTGCGCTTCCACAATTTGGGAATTGGCTAGAGGTAATTGGGTAATCTTCCTCTCTCTCCGCCCTCTCCCTCTCCCTCTCCCTTCTCCCTCTCCCTCTAATAATCTCGGTCTTAAATCTATCCAAGTAGCTTCATCATTAATAGCCTCATTTGGATTGGGCGGCAAACCTCCTCTACCAGTTACAATGAATTGACTTTGAATAGCGCCAGTGCGACAGCTAGAAGCAACTAACCTGGTAGCATCAACGAGATTGTCTGGTAAAATAATTAATCCCGAACTGGGGTCAACATCGGGGGTGTTGACTGCTACAGTACCTTCCAATTGCGGCCCACCCTGTTGAGAAATGGCGGTAATGTCGCTACTTTCCAATAAGCTGGGATCTACAGCATTGCCGTCTGCGGTGTTGAGGAGAAGCTGTAGTTCTTGCCTTGTGCGTGGTGCAGCACCAAAAACAGCTTGAGCGTTAATCGTAATTTCACCCCCTCTACCTTCTTGGGCGTTAGCGGTGATGTCGCTGTTTTCCAGGGCGGCTAATATGTCCGTGTTGAGGTTGATATTGCCACCGCCGATATCTTTGCTTCCGGTAGCGTTGGTGGATATGTTGCTGTTTTGACGTAAGATTAAAGAGCTAGAACGCAAATTGATATTGCCTTCACCCCCTACAGTATTAGAGCTAATTGTCGATCGATTGTCCAGACTGATGGAGTCAGCATCAACTACTATGTCACCTGCAGCGCCATTTCCTCCACTGCTGGTACTCAGTAAAGCGCCATTGGTAACGCTAAGCGACTTAGTGGTGATGCTGAGCCCACCTCCATTTCCCACTGCACTTTTTCCCACCTGGCTACCGGCGGCGCTGGGAAATCCTGCCTTCCCCATACCATCAAAAGAGACCGTATCGCTAGCGATAATCGTGACGCTACCCCCTTTCCCTCGCCCCAACGTGCTGGCATTCAGTTGAGCGCCATTAGTAACGCTCAAGGACTTGGCGGTAATGCTGACGCCTCCCGCATCCCCCACGGCATTCGGTGTCACCACGCTTCCGGCTGCACTGGGGATAGGGAATCCATTTTTCCGTGCACCATCAAAAGAAACCGTATCGCTAGCGATAATCGTGACGCTACCCGCTTTCCCTTGCCCCAATGTACTGGCATTCAGTTGAGCGCCATTAGTAACGCTTAGGGACTTAGCGGTAATGCTGATGTTGCCGCTATTTCCAACTGCATTAGGCTTGACGTTATTTTCAATTAGGCTCGATGCGGTTGTTATGGCTTCCGTGGCACTAAGCGCGATATCTCCCGCCATCGACTCAAGTGTATCCTGTCCCGTTGCTATCCCAGCACTCAGGAGACTGTCTCCCGAAATATTTATATTCCTTCCGGTAATGGCAATGCTAGCCCCACCATTCCCAAGTACATTAATTCCCGCTTTGTTAATCAGCGATACATCTGCACGCGCCACGCCTTCAGGGAAACTCAGGCTACCATCGGCATTGAGTCCTACTGTTCCTTCTCCTGCTATTCCCCCTAACTCTACGCGACCGCCTGGTGCTTGTATTATCCCACCATCAATGATGATATTGCCGCCTACGAGTGTTAACGTTTTTCCTCTTAGAACTTCTAGGGGATTCAAAGAACGATCGAAACTTTTTTCTACACCATCCAAACCAAATTCCTGACCGTTCCCCCGCACGCGAATTTCTCCGGTATTCGCTCCATACTGCAAACCAATTGGTATATTAATACTCAGCAGGGGCGCAGCTTGAGGATTGGTGACACTAAATTCTACTCCATCGGCAAACCTGATGCTATTCGCCGTACTCCCTAAAAACGAGCCGCCAATATTCAACTTTGCATTAGAGCCAAAAATAATCCCATTCGGATTAATTAAAAATAAGTTAGCGGTGCCGTTTGCTCGAATCAATCCATCTATATTAGATATCGAACTACCCGTCACGCGACTGAAAATATTTTGAATATCTACAGCGTTATTGAAAAAAGCCTCACCGCCAGTAGGGATGGAAAACTCGCGAAAGCTATGGAAAAGGTTATTCCCGGCTCGATTCCCCTCATTTATCGTAAAGTTAAGATTATCTGGGGTTGTGACGTTGGTGGATAAAGTGCTGTCGGGGGCTATTTGCGATCGCGCCTCTCCACCCCATCCCAGATAAAACAGCGCTAAACTACTTGCCACCCAAAACTTGACGCTGACTTTAGGACGCAACACTCCTTGAAGAAATAACTGCACGTTGAGCGATCGCTGTTGCATAGATAAACCACGAATGACCCCGCGATTATATCTCGATCGGGCGAAACATTCAATGAGGTTTCACAAAATTTTAATATTGAAGAGTGCGAGGCGCAGTTTATGGCGATCGCTCCACGTTAATCAACGTTACCGGAAATCGATCGAATTCTTTCAATCCTGCTGATTCCAATAACTTTTTCCAATCTTCTGCTAGTGCCGAATCGTTAGGATTTTCGCGCTGCAGTTGAGATAAACTTGCTAGAGCTTCGTGCCATATCCCATTTTTAGCGTACAAATTGGCTCTATCGCGCGGTGTCGCCTTCTCTATCTGTGCCAAAGTTGAATCCATTTCGACTCGCTTTGTCCACCCGTCAACAGAAACATCCCGACGCCGATTTTTGGAATTGCAAATAATCGAAAAATACCAATGATAACTCTTACCAACTTCTAAATTTACTGAGTTTTTCGGTAGGGTCAAGCTGACTATTTCAGCTTCACCAGAAATCGGTAAATTTGTTCTGTAAACATCTTTTTCATCTTCATCTTTCAGCGCCAACTCCACCGTTCGTGCAGAAGTATTCGGTACATACACAAAAATTTGCGGATTGGCTTCCACCGTCAATCCCCAGTTATCGCCGCTTGACTCAAGTGCTGGCATCAAAGCAGTTAGAGGCAAGCCTGTATTTTCTTTATCCTGGGAACAACTTCCTCCACGAGTTCCTCCCCCGCCTGTTGGGGGTACACCTAATCCTTTTGGCGGTACGTATTCCGCTACTTCGATCGCTTCAGGCGGACTAAATGTTAGTGCCTGAATTGGTGAAAAACTGACGATAACTGAATCTAGAATTACGGCTAAAGAAAAAACTGCAAGATATTTGCGAGAGATTTGCCCAGTCATGTTCGAGCGTCTTTATTTTTTTAAGGAAGGCAGGATAGTACTTGGCTCTTGTGTAATATAGCATTTCAGATTTGTTTCGTCCACCTATTCAGCAGATTCTCTTAACAGAACTTGATAAACTTTTACCGGCTGTTCGCGCCCCTTGAGTAAAACACTGCCTATAAATTCTGCGGTAAATTTGTTTTGACAGTATCGGTAAGTTTCTTCGCTTATCAAAATCCGGCAAATACCGCCATCAATAGACTTATCGTAACTTTCGAGTCGAGAGGCGATATTGACAGTATCTCCAATTATAGTGTAATCTTGTCTTTGAGCGCTACCCAAGCTACCAGCAACTAATGTGCCAGTGGCAATTCCTACTCTCATGGCTACAGTCGGTCGCCCTTGAGTTTTCCACTGCTGATTGAGTGAGTTAAGAGCTGCGCCCATTGCTAAAGCGCAACTCACGGCTTTTTGAGCATCATTTGCGATCGCTTCCGCATTTGTAGAAGGAATGGGAACGCCAAACACCGCCATCACCGCATCGCCAATAAATTTGTCAATTACTCCATCTTGTTCGAGAACGACTTGAGCCATTTCTTTCATGTACTCGTTCAGCCAAGACATCAGTATTTTTGCGTCCATATTCTCGGCAATGCTGCTGAAACCTTTTAAATCTGTAAATAGGACAGTTGCTGTCATTTCTTGTCCGTGTAGCTGTCCTTCTTCTAGTAATTTATGACGGTCGCGCCACAAGGCTTCTGCTATTTTTGGGCTGACATTACTCGCGAACAAATTCATCAAAATTCTGCGTTCTTCGCGATCGATATTGGCAATATAAGCGGAGATAACAACTTCAGCCGCTACCAAAGCCAAAACCGAGGGAACCACGGGAATCCACCAACCATAAAGGAAAGCCAAATAAGCTCCGCCGATCGCAATACTTCCGGCAAATATGATGCTAATCGCTGTCCAATAAGCGGAGAGAAATCGTATTCTACTAGGAAGATATCGCCCCAGCCAACCCAAAGTTACTCCAATTAGCGACCAACCAAAAATCCACAACCATTCTAACGGATCTGACCAAACTTTAATTAGAGGTCGATCGTCAAGTGCGGCGCTGATAATTTGGCTGGTTAAGTTAGCGTGAATTTCCACTCCAGAAGTGCGCTTGGGAGCCGTGATTAAATCGCTATCATAAGGAGTGTAATAAAAATCTTGCAAACTGACAGCAGTTGAGCCAATCAAGACAATGCGATCGCGAAGCGGCGCGGATGCGCCATCGCGCACTAAATCGGGTGGAATTCGATTTGACAAAACATCTGTCATCGATACAATTCGGAAACTGCCTTGCGGATTCCGATAATTCTTTAATATTTGGTAGCCTTGGGCATAAGTACCTGCGTAGCCGCCATCATGCGATCGCAAACGATTAAACACTGCTCGATTTAATTGCAAATATTCAGGATTTACCGCTGCATTTTCAGGTTCAATCCCTTCATTTTTGAGGTAAATAAAAGCCAAGATAAGCCCTAAGCTAGGTATTACTTTGCCATCTTTAGTTTCCACAAACAGTAAGCCGCGACGAACTTTACCATCAGGATCGAACACCAAATTGTTAGCACCAACTTGATTGAGTTTACCCAATATAGGGGGTGGATTAACTGCAAAACCTCTATCCACACTTACTTTTTGGATGCCTATTAAATTAGGTGTCGTATTAAATACTTTTACCAAATTATCATGACCTGGTTGTACTGGTAGGTCTCGATAAATATCCAAACCGATCGCTCTAGGTTTCTGCTGTTTTATCTTAGCAATCAATTGGGCGAGAGTACCATCGGGGATAGGCCATTGCCCGACTTTTTGGATATCTGACTCGCTAATTCCTACAATAACAATGCGGCGATCGATCGGTTCTGGGGGACGCAGGCGAAAAAACCAATCCAGCGCCCCTAATTCCAGCAATTGTAACCATCCGGCGAAGCGCAACGCAATTAACAGTCCCGCTACGCTGGGAGCTGTAATCAGTACGCCGCGCCGTTCCCCAACAAAAGTCCTTAGCCTTTTCCACATTATAAATTTGTTTATATTCGGCTTGGAAAAATTATACTATGAGTGATATCGGGAAATTGTCTGTTGGAATCGTTGGTTAAATTTTTACCGCAGATGAAGACAGATAAACGCAGATAAACGCAGATAAGATAAGATATGGAATGTTTATAGCGCTCTTTTTGCCACCAGTTTACGAGGTGATGCAATCCCTCTTCAAGTGACACAGATGCTTGAAAACCTAACATCTGTTTTGCTTTATTTGGATCGGCAAGACGACGCTGCACTGGATTTACTTTGCGTGCGTGGCCGTATTCAAGTTTTAAGTTCGATCGCATTACTGTTAACAAACTTTGAGCGAGGTCGTTGAGACTTGTCTCTACTCCACTAGCAATATTAAACACTTCATCGGTAACATCGGAAGCAGCAGCTAGAATATTTGCTCTGGCGATGTCGTCAACATAAACAAAATCCATCGTTTGCGTACCATCACCAAAGATTAGCGGTGGTTGATTGGAAGCAATTCGTTCCATCCACCGAATCAAAACCTCAGTGTAAATACCATATATATCCATGAAAAGCCCGTAGACGTTGAAGTAACGTAACGCTACATAATTAAGACCGTACATTTCATAGAAACTTCGCAATAATCCCTCATTAAAAGTTTTAGCCGCACCGTAGAAAGTTTGGTTGTTGTAGGGATGATGTTTCTCCGATGTAGGAAATTCTTCAGCCATTCCATATACTGAGGCTGATGAGGCGGCTACTACCTTTTTGACACCTGTTTTAACTGCTGCTTCCAACACATTGAATGTGCCGTCTACTAACACTTCCAATGCTAAACGCGGTTCTTCAGCGCATTGAGTGATGCGAATTGCAGCTTGGTGGAAAACTACATCAACTCCTTGCATAACTTCAGCTAGCAAATTGCTGTCTCGAATATCGCCTTCAACGATCGTTACTGACCCGTTAGCTAAGGCCCGATCGAGGTTTTTTCGGCGTCCGCGCACAAAGTTATCCAAGATAATAATCTCAGCTACTTTCTCCTTGACTAACTGCTCGGCAATATGAGAGCCAACTAAACCCGATCCCCCCGTAATTAATACTCGTTTATCCTGCATTTTCTGAAACCTCTATAGGTATTGATTCTTCTCGCCAGCGTAAAAACCGAGCCGGGACACCAGCTACGATCGCAAACGGTGGTACATCCTTCGTGACAACTGCTCCAGCACCTACAATACTTTTTTTTCCAACTGTTACACCAGGTAAAATCGTGGCATTCATCCCAATATCAGCTCCAGTTTCAATCTTGACAGGTTTGATTTCGAGGTCTGTTTGGATAATTGGGACTTCAATCGGCGATCCGGTATGGGTAGAACCTAGCACTTTTGCCCCTGGCCCCCAACCGACATAATCTTCGATTATAATATGGCGAGCATCAAAATAACTCTGAAGGCCGATCCAAACGTGATTTCCGATCGCACACTTACCATCGAACCGTCCCTGGATATAGCTTTGAGCGCCAATAAACACATTATTGCCAATCTCAAAAGTTTCTAAATGTTTAAATCCCACATTACTGCCGATCGATACATTGTGTCCGAACTGACGTGCTACTGCCCGCCAAATGGCTCGTCGCATTCGCCAATCGAAATCGCCATCGCCGATCGCAAAGCGGGCATATAACTCAATTAAACCCTCTCGTGCGTAATGATCGCGAAGATACTCCGCCAGTCCAATTTCAAATTCGGGATCGGGCTTTACTTCTTGTGTGCCGTGAACGGCTTTGACTATTTGCGTTCTCATTTTATTTGAATCAGGAGTTTTGACTAGATCGACTTCTTTAGATCCCCGACTTCTTTAAGAAGTCGGGGATCTAAGAAAGTTGGATTAGCTTACCTTGTTCTTTCATGGACTCTGTAGCAGCTTCGAGTATTTTCACGACCTGCAATCCAGTTTGACCGTCTGTTATGGGGCGCTTGTTGAGTTTGATGCAGTCAACAAAGTGTAACAGATCTAGATATAAAGGTTCGGTAATATCTAACTGGGGTGCCCACATATCTCCTGTGCGATAATCAATCAGCATTTGATAGATGTTTTCAGAATTGTTAGTAAGTGTAATTCCTTTGTCGTAAATTTTGACTTTTTCGCTGGGCTCTAAGTCATCATAAACGATCATTTTGCGATGTAACCGTTCAGGGTGCGACGAACTTTCACAGGTGCTAACCAATTAACGTGGATGTGAGCGATTAAATTGGCATCGAACAACAATGTCAAATAGCTGATATTCTCAGGTTTTCCTGAAATATGACTCATGCCGATCGCTGAAACGGCTACTGGTTTTGAGGTCAATACGTAATCCATAATTGAGAGGTCGTGTACTGCCAAATCCCAGATGACATTTACATCGTGTTGACACAATCCCAGATTGACACGGACTGAATCGTAATAATAAATATTAGATAATTCGTTGTTGGCTATCACTTCTTGCATTTTGCGGACAGCACCCGTGTAGATGAAAGTATGATCTACCATTAGTACCAACTGGCGTCGATCGGCCTCCTCAATCAGTCGCAAAGCCTGTTCGGACGTTTGTTTCTGTGAGTGGCTTCGACACCAGCACGTGCTTGCCTGCCTGCAATGCTGCCAAAGCCAAATCGAAGTGGGTTGAAACTGGCGTAGCAATTGCGATCGCATCAATTTTTGGGTTTTCAAAGAGGTCTTGAGTATTTGTTGTCACCTGAATATTGAGATATCGAGCCTGCACTTTAGCTAAACATTGAGGTTTGCGATCGCTAACTGCTATCACCTGCGTTTCTGGTATGTCAGCAAAATTCCGCACCAGATTCGGTCCCCAGTAGCCATAGCCGATTACACCGATATTAATTGTTTCCATTTTGACTAGCCATGAAATTGATTTATTCTGCGGTGGTAAACCTTTTCCCATCTTATATCATGTCCGGTTGCATCGATTGCCTAAAAAAATCGCTCTCCAGTCATTTCACTGCTTTTTATGACAGAATAAAGTAAATAATAACTTATACGCGAGGTTGTATAGTATGCCCAACCCCACCATTGCCATTCCCCAAACCTTCAAAGTAACTCACGAACAATTCCAACAAATTGCGATCGTCAACCGTGACTTAAGGCTAGAGAGAACAGCGACAGGAGAATTAATAGTTATGCCCCCAACTGGAAGCGAGACAGGCAACCGTAACCTAGATATTGAAGGACAGCTTTGGCTATGGAACCGCCAAACTAAACTAGGGGTAGTATTTGATTCTTCTAGTGGTTTTCAATTGCCCAACGGGGCAGACCGATCGCCTGATGCCTCTTGGGTTAAATTAGAAAGATGGGAAGCTCTCACACCCACAGAAAAAGAAGGTTTCGCTCCCATTTGTCCAGATTTTGTGGTGGAATTGCGTTCCAAATCTGACAATATGGAACCATTGCGAGAAAAGATGCGGGAATATATAGCAAATGGTGCTATTTTGGGATGGCTAATCGATCGGAAAAATCGGAAAGTTGAGATATACAGGCATGAAAGAGAAGTGGAAATATTAAATAATCCTACCTCTGTATCTGGGGAATATCTGCTACTAGGATTTGTTCTAGATTTGACTGATGTTTGGTGAAGGCGAAGTCGGGTATCTGAACTAGAGTTCATTGAGGTATGTTGTTGCGCTTTAGCGCTATCTTAAAGAGCGCTAAAGCGCAACAACGTACCGAATATTTAGGGCTGGCGGACATCGCCGATGAGTCGAGCGGGTACTCCAGCAACGATCGCATAATCGGGGACATCGCGAGTCACGACTGCCCCAGAGCCTACGATGGCATTTTCTCCGATCGTCACATTTGGTAAGATGGTGGCATTGCTGCCAATGGATGCTCTACGTTTCACTAGCGTCTTGAGAGTTTCCCAATCGTCATCAGTTTTTAGGCTACCATCTTCATTCGTTGCGCGGGGGTAGAGATCGTTGGTGAACATGACCCCATGAGCGATGAGAACCTCATCCTCAATAGTCACGCCCTCGCAAATAAAGGTATGCGAAGATATTTTAACCCGCGACCCGACGACAACATTTTTTTGGATTTCCACAAATGTACCAATTTTCGTTTCGTCGCCGATCGTGCAACCATAGAGATTGACTAGATCTGGATGGAAAATTTTTACGTTATTACCAAGTTGGACATCATCAGCGGTCGGCATTATTTTCTCGCTTTATTGGTGGTTGACATGATAATATCGAAAAAGAAGATATGCTGGTGAATTATTAGACAAACTATCTTACAAACAACAGTTGAGTAACTTACGGTTCTCTTTTACTGAGCCTAAAGTTACACAGAGATCGAGTTGGTTTGCTCTGCTTGTGCTTCATCTAAGGAAACTTTCACTTTTTCAACTAACAGGGGAACAGACAACGGTTCAAATAAGCGATCGGCAAGACCTGGAATTTTGTAGCTTTCCACTTCATCCGCTGCTAGTTCTGACCAACCTAATGTAGGGCCGAAGTGCCATTCTAATTTCTGTATACTGGCACGAAAGAGAGTGATTTTGCCTCCATAGAGTCGCGGCACATACTTATCTTTAGCTGCTTGATTTATATTGGCAGCCTCTTGGTAGCGAAGTAGGTGGGGAACAAACTCACTTGATTTGGGCATATTAATCTCGTGATTATTTTCATGTTTGCCTATCTTGGTTTTGAAAACCTTGTCAGGAAGCACTTTATTCAACTTCAACTTCAATTTCACTTTCTCGAACAATCGATCGCCAATGTAAGTTACTTTGCCTATCAGTCCGCGTTCTCTTAATTTATCCACATGGTAATAATTGTAAAATTCATAAAATGAAACAACTTTATTAATAGAAGAATAATATGCTTCATAAACCAAAAAAATCAATTTATAAAAGAATGCTTTGCTCTGCCATAATATATCTTCTTTCGGTAAATCTATAGGTGCGTCGGCATCCACTAAAGCAAGCAGGGCTATTTTTTCACCTCGATCGCGAAGCTGATGAGCCATCTCGAAAGCAATAATCCCGCCAGTACAATGACCTCCGATAAAATAAGGGCCTTTGGGTTGGATAGCTCGGATTTCTTCAACACAATCAGCCGCCATTTGTTCGATCGAAGTCTCAGACATAGATTTGCCGACCAAGGCTGGATGTTGTAGAACATAAAAGGGGCGATCGCTCGTAAAACGACGACCAAATTGAGTCCAACTGATCGCACCAGTACCGCCTGCATGAAAGAAGAACGGCGGTTGAGATCCGTTACGTTTAATTTGCACTAAAGTAGCCCAAAACTTGGAGGTACTTTTGGGGCGAGAAATTAGGCTGGCTAATTCTGCAACTGTTGAGGCTTGAATAAGAGTTGCGACAGGAAGATCGACATCAATAATCTTTTGTACTCGATCGATCAGTTCTACAGCTAGCAAGGAGTGTCCTCCTAGAGAGAAGAAGTTATCGTGAATACCAACTTCTTGTATACCTAAAACCTCAGACCAAATTTTGGCCAACTTTTCTTCTAAGTTTGTGCGTGGGGGAGTATATTCTCGTTTGGTTATGGTCGGTTCTTGTGCTATTAATCCTAGTTTTTCAGCTAAACCAATTCGTTGTAATTTGCCTGTCGGCCCTTTAGGAATTTCATCGACAAACACGATGATGCTGGGAACTTTAAAATCAGCCAGTCGTGTTGCTGCAAACTCCTTTATTTCTTGCTCTGTAGCGGTATATTCCGGTTTGAGGACGACGGTAGCAGCTACATTTTCACCCAATAATGGATGAGGAACGGCAAAGGCGACTACCTGCGCGATCGCTGGATGATCGAGTAGCACTTCATCAATTTCACGAGGAGAAATTTTTTCACCGCCACGATTAATGATTTCTTTGATGCGACCTTTTAAAAATAGATAATTATCAACATCTAAATAACCTAAATCACCAGTGCGAAACCAACCGTTAGTGAAGGCAGTTTTGTTGGCTTCTGGATTATTTTCGTAGCCAAGGGTGACGTTAACTCCTCGAATCACCACTTCACCCACTTCTTCGGGCGGTAACAAATTGCCAGCTTCGTCCATAATGGCTATTTCTGGCCCTGCGGCTACTCCCACCGAACCAGGTTTTCGTATTTGGGGAGGTAGAGGATTACTAGCCATTTGATGGGAAGCTTCTGTCATCCCATAAGCCTCAATTACCGGAACGTTAAATGTCTTTTCCAACTCCACCATAACTTGTGGCGATAAGGAAGCGGAGGAGGAGCGAATTAGCCTGAGAGGACAGCTAGCAATGATCTTGATGTTTGCTTGAGATACAGCCAAGATTGCTTGGTGCATAGTGGGTACAGCGCTGTACCAGGTCGGGCGCGTTTCTGCTACCCAAGCAAAGAATTTCGTAGTGTCAAAACCTGGAGTGCAAACGATACTGGCTCCAACATTGAGGGATGATAGTAGGGCACCGATTAAGCCGTGAATGTGAAATAGGGGCATTACATTCAAACAGCGATCGCTTTTTGCCAAATTTAGGGCCACGCCAATGTTATGAGCCGAAGTGTAGAGGTTGTTATGGGTCAGCGGCACAATTTTGGGACGGGAAGTTGTCCCGGAAGTATGCAGCACTAAAGCTACATGATCCGATGTGGGATGTTCGATGTGGGATGTGGGATTTTGCGGAAAGTCTTGATAAGTTAAGGTGAAAATACCTGCTTCTGCTTCTAAGAGTGGGGATAATTCAATGATGGGTATGCCTCGTTCTTGGGCGACGGTTTTGGCTGATTCGGCAATTCCCGACTGAATAATTAACGCTTTGGCATTTAGATCGGACAAATAAAAGTCAAATTCGGCGGTGCGATAAGCTGGATTGAGGGGGGCACAGGTGGCGGTGGAGGCTACAGCTAGAAAGGCAACTGCCATTTCTGGGCCATTGGGAAGGACGATCGCAACGCGGTCATGGCGATCGATCCCAATGGCGTTGAGTGCAGTTACTATATCGTTAATGTGAATATCTAGACGGCGATAGGTGAGTGGGGTACGTCCGATGGCTGCAATTGCGATCGCATCGGGGTTTTTTTCCGCTTGCTTCTTCACCAAATCGGGAATGCTTAAATTAAATGTAAGCTTTCTAGTCCGATCCATAAAACTTATATAATCCAAACAGCACTATTCAAAAGATGCTTCTGCGATGATTAATTTTAGCAGAATTTTGGTGGATTCGATCTGCCAAAAAATTACTGCTTTCCATCCCCGGCTAACCAAGGCGGTATAGCGAGAGTCAACAGGCGTTCAAGATCGAGGAAAAACTATGGATGTCGCTGTTATAATCACTCTATTCAACGGAGCTAAATGGATTCGCCAAACTCTGGAGTCAGTTTTCTCTCAAGAACACCCTCCAGTCGAAGTAGTGGTTGTCGATGACGGTTCGGAGGATGGGTCGCCGGAAATTGTTCGATCTTTCCCAGGGGTGACATTACTTCGCAATTCCGGCAAAGGGGAAAATTCGGCTTGTGAATTTGGCTTTCGGCACACGAACGCGCCGCTAGTTGCCTTCTTGGATCATGATGATATTTGGCATCCATCTCACTTGCGAATTCTCAGCAGTATTCTGGAACAAAATCCTCAATGTCCTGCTGCATTTAGTAGTTGCCTATTTTTCAATTCAGATGATAGCCTTGTCTTTCCATCGCCAAAATTAAATGCAGTGCCATTCGATCCCTGGCGGGATTTCCCTAAAAATAAAATTCCCACAAATTCATCTGTTGTGATTCGCCGCGATGCACTAAATGAAATGGGTGGTTGGCCAGCGAAATTTAGCGGTTATGGTGATGCTTATACTTGGTTTAGACTCAGTGTTGCTCAACCTTTAATCGAAAATCGATCGACTACAATAGGATACCGCCAGCATGAGAGTTCCCTGAATATAGACCTTCGTTCGCGAAAGGCTCTGATTTATTTTAATGAAGCTCTAGCTGCTTCAGAGGATGCTTTTGCTCACCGACTTGCCAAGTATCCTAAAGATAGCGATCGTCTGAAAAGACGCTTAGCAGTCTTGACACCAATGTCAGACATTCTGAAAGCAACAATTAACTCAGATTACCAACTCTTAAAAGAATCTGCCTTGGCCTTTGAAGCTAGTCTAGCAGGTGAGTCAACAGCCTTCATCAAATCCATGTTAAATATGCTATTTTGGTTCCTCTCTCCCAGTTTAAACATAGAAACACTAGCAAGGAAAACAGACTACTTCAAAATTTTGATTCAACATTGGCCAAAAGACGCCAGCAATAGCCGAGAAGCACTTATGGATTATAATCTAGGAAACCGAATTATTTGGAATTCTTGGAATTACCTAAGTACACAACCCTGGCAAATCAGCCGTTGGACGCTATTTACGGATGTCGTTTATCTCAGGCTTCTCTGGTATTGGAATCGCTTCACCATAAGTATAGCTAGGGACTAGGGACTAGGGGCTAGGGGCTAGGGTCAGAAGGGTTTAGAATCCGCCAACGTTTCAGGAATTCAGAATGTCTTAACCGACGAAAGCGGTTGCTATACAAGAAAGTCAACGCTTTAGCTGTAGCTGTAGGTTGGGTTGAGGAACGAAACCCAACCACCACCCCTGTAGCAAAGTGCTGAGTAAAGCAGAGTGCGGTGGCGTTATTTTGCTGGTTTAGGAAAATGTTCGGCCAAAAATGCTTCAGCAGATGCCCGATCGCACACTACCCCTGCCCCATCCAGCGTCGCCGCCAATAAATCATCCAACATTTTACTATACTGCGGCCCTGGTTTATATCCCAAGGCTTTCAGATCGTTGCCGTTGAGGGGAGCTTTTACATTTCTCCAGTCTGTCAGATAAAGCCAGATTTTCCGCCGCACGTCTCTTGGACTTTGTACTGCAATTAATATGAGAGTAGGCAAATCGTATCGACGCAACGATCGCACAATTTCACTTTTGCGATCGCACTTAGATAAAGTTTCCATCACCTCAGATTGAGCCAGAGCCAAGTTTTGCAGCCTTTCGATACTATCTACAGGTAGCTGGAGATTTGTTACTACTTTACCGCGATATTCCGGTATCAGATAAGCGATTAAAACTTCCAGTCGCGTTTGCCAATGTGCAATACTTTTTTGCGGATCGAAACGCCGCAGACAGCGATCGAGCAAACGCACTTGCCACCACAGTTTCTCATCTAATTCCAAGGTAGGATGGATGCAGCGCAACGCCCCCAAATTTGCCAGTAATTGCAAAGCGGGTTTCCAGTACGGAGCTTGCAAAATGTACTTCAGTTCGCTTTTGAGTCGAGTTTCCAACGCAGGCGCACGACCATTTTTCCCCTGAACTTGCTCGTAGATACCGCTGGCTAGAGCATAGCGGATATACCGCGCTGTCTGAGCCTCAATCTCAAATCCCAACCGCACAGCAAACCGCACAGCACGATAAATCCGCGTCGGATCTTCGATAAAGCTATTGGCGTGCAAAACCCGAATCTGCCGAGATTGTAAATCCAATACCCCGCCAAAGAAATCTAATAGCTCGCCAGGACGCGGTTCGTTTAGCCGCACAGCCAAAGCATTAATGGTAAAATCTCGTCGATAAAGGTCTTGACGAATAGAACTGGCTTCCACTTCTGGATTGGCAGCTGGATAAGGATAAAATTCCGTCCTCGCGGTGGCAATATCTACCCAAAGAGAACCCAACTCTGGATCGTTATGCCACAAAAGGGCAGCTGTTTGAAATTGACCGTGAACGTCTAAGCGAGCATTGGGATAGAGTTGCTGAAGCGCTTTTGCTAATTCTACACCCGCGCCAACATCGGCTGATTTATGAAAACCATCTACTACTAAGTCGATATCTTCAATCATCAGGATATTAGCCGATCGCACGAGGAGCAAATCCCGCACTGCACCCCCGACTAGATAGAGATGCCAACCGCGTTTTTCTGCCTGCTGAGATGCTTTTTCAAGTAATTGCCAAAGTGGGGGAGCGAGACGATCGCGAATAGAAGGCAAAAGGCAAGAGGCTAAAGGCAAATTTTCTTCTGATTTTTGACTTTTGACTTTGGCCTTTTCCTGATGGATCAGCCGCAAAACATCGGTGCGGGTAACAATTCCCACTAGCTGTCCAGTTTCCAAAACTGGCAATCGCCCGATATCGTAAGTTACCATGAGCGACTCAATCTCCGGTAGCGAGGTATCAGGTGCGATCGTTTTTAGATTAGTCGTCATGTAGCCTTTTACCCTTGCATGACTGAAACCGTGATGCAGCGCAATATCAATATCTCGCCTGGAAATAATGCCAACTAACCGATCTTGGTTATCTACCACAGATAACCCAGAATGTCCGTACCGCAATAATATTCGCTGGGCTTGTTCAATTGTTGTATCTGGGCGAATTGTTCGCACTGGAGAAGACATCAACTCCTGTGCTGTGGGAGGATGGGGAATCTGATTTTCGATTTGTTCGACCAGTTGTTCTAAGATTGGTAGTGGATCTACCCCCCGCAGACTTGCAGATGCTGCCTGGGAATGACCGCCACCACCGATTTGTTGGAAGAGTTGGTTGAGGTTTGTGCCTTCAATGCGCGATCGACCGATCACCGTTAAGCGATCGTCCGATTTTGGATTTGGGATTTCAGATTTTGGATTTGCGATCGCTGATTCTTCTTCCTCCCCCACTCCCCCACCCCCCTGCCCCTCTGCCCCTCTGCCCCTCTGCCCCTCTGCTCCTCTGCCCCTCTGCTCCCCCACTCCCCCACTCCTGTTCTCTTCTTCCCGCAAGGGATATCTCGCCGCCAGAAACACAGCATCGCTTTCAGTTAACTCCAGTAATTGTGTGGTAAGACTGGATAAACCGGGCACAAAACCCTCTGTATTTAACAGACACCAAGATATTGTGTAACCCCACTGAGTTGTGCTTTGCAAATTATTTAGCGCAACCTTCAGGAGTTCCTGCAATTGGCGAGACAAACCGGGATCGACATATTCTGCGATCGCCTTAAGGCTTACCCCTTGCGTCATCAACCAAGCCAAAGCAGCGGCGTCTCTGGGCGTCGTATGCTCAAATGTGAGAGATCCCGTATCAACGTGGATACCCAACGCCATCACGGTCGCCTCCGCTGGCGTCAGGAATAGTTCTGAAAGTTTCCCCTCTGCTCCTGGAGTCCCCGGCTCTCCTGCTAATTTTTGCAAATGTTCCACAACCAGAGTTGTAGTGGCTCCCACCGACTCGATATAAGTTTGAGTGGCGGGGATATCTGTATCTTGATTGAGATGATGGTCGTAGAGGATAATTTCAGTCAGGTGAGGTAGATCTAACCACTCAGCTGCTTTTCCCAAGCGATCGCGTTGTTGAGTATCTACGATCGTCACAGAGCGAATTTGTTCGGGATTTATCGATCGACGTTCCATCAAAGCAAACTCATCCCGGTGCAACGCCAAAAAATCCCGCACCACTGGGTGTGCGCCCCCAGGTAAGACAATTTTCGCCCCAGCTTTCAGGCGCGTCAGCCCTACAGCCGCTCCCAGAGCGTCAAAATCTGCTGTTGTATGACAGAGAATCACATCCATTTGCTTTCCATTTGTGACAGATTAGGAGGGGGGAACTTTGTTTTCTTGCGCCTGTGAATTGCCTAAAATGAAATTTACAGTACGAGCGATCGGACTTTTTGGATGTTGCTGAATATGTCGCATCACTCTCGCTGCGATCGTAACTCCGACTAACCCAGCGCCTAAGCTGAATAGAAGAGAAAGTGTTAAGTGATGCGGCGGGTTTAGACCAAAAGAAGGTTGCAAGTGAACCGGATTTATTGTTAATTTTTGGTTTGGTTTTGCTTCAAAGATATAAGGTGATGCAGTAGCAGCAACTCCTGCAAAACCTATTCCTACACCAACGACAGCAATAGTATTTTGTAATTGGCGATCGCGATCTTTTTCTTGATTTTGCCAAAGGCGATCGATCTCAGCTTGTTCTATCTCTACTATACCTCGGATAGATGCGATCGCAGTGTCAATTAAATTTGTGCCGTGTTGAAAATAACCTAAATCGCCTTTAATTTGTCTTTGAAAATAGGGACTGGTTTTTTCGATAAACAGACTAAAAGTAGTTAAATGCTCTGGTTGGAGTTGGCATTTTTCGCAAATTTCCGAGAGCTTTTGTTGATAGTTATAAATATGAATGCTAATCAGATTATCTAACTCTTCTAAGGTTTGCAATGTTCTTTCGTAATTCAAGCTGTCATAGAGTAGCTGTTTGACTTGAGTTTTTAATCCTCGCAAATCTTCATTTGTCTTGTTAATTTGCTCATTATTTGTATCGGTTTCTAGTTTTAAATTTTCAATAGTATTTTCTATGATTGTGTAGAATTCATGGGCTAAATTATAGTTGGTGCGGCTATCGATGAAGGCTTTGGTGATTTTATGGCGATGAAAAAATAGCTCAAATAAAGGTTGCAGAATGCTGCCAAGTTTTTTCTCCGTGGTATCATCAATGAGATAGACAAAAATTTGTAATTGTCCCTTGAGATCGCTGTATTCAAAAATGGGCCGATCGAATAATTTAGTAGTTCGGTAGAAAGGGGGACGATGGGATGCTGGTAATAGACTTTTTACACATTCATCCGCTAGTTCTTTGAGTTGTTCTGTAGTAGGAGTTATATATATACTTAATTTATAGGTAATAAAAATAGTCTGCCCCAGCCAGTTTTGATAACTTTCAGGAAGGATTAGATTCTTATCATTAAATTGGTTTAATTCTGTGATTTCTAGGTATTTATTTTCTTTTGTTTCTGGGCTACCAATTCTGGCTAAAATGCCTACACTATCATCCAGACTGCAAAACCTAAAAGAACCTTGAATTTGATCTGAGTAGTTAAATTTTTTTGGTTTACTGAGAATATTACTGAGATTTTCTTTTGACGAAATCGGGTTTATTTCGTGACTAAAATCTTTCCAGATATTATTTGCCCAAGTCCAGATAGAGTGAACTTCGGTTTCAGGTTCCCGGCTGAGTTGATAGCTATAGATATAGACTTGGGGATGATCAATTTTTAGCATCTGGGGTGGGGGGTTGGTTTTTATTCAGGCGTTTCTTCAAGCTTGCTTCTAGCTTTTTGATGTCAGGATAGTTGTTAGTAATGGTTTCGTAGCCTGGAGTAGATGTAGAATCATAATCATCAATACTTTTTCTCAATAGATTGCCTATTTTATCTCTTACTTCTGGAAAATTTCGATAGAGTTTATTAATCTCTTCTTTGACGGCTTTATCATCAGCATCAGAGTCACATATAGGCAAAACCTTCTCTAGTAATTCGTTAATAAATTCCGGTGTAAGAATCTCTGATGCGGTGGTAATGGCTGTATATATTTCTAACAAAATCATGTTTTTCATCATAAAATTTACCTCACAAATGGATGTTTTCTGAATTCATTAGGTGTCAATTTTGTAGGTGCGTCAAATTTTTAACGAGTTCGATTTATACAAGGTTTTATCGCCTGACACACCCTACGAATCTGCTAATTAATTTTGTGCAGCTTCAGCGATAGTTGCTTCCACTTCAGCCACAGGTAAATCTAAGACTGTAGCAATTTGTTCTGTACTTAATCCCAGACTAGCCATTCTGACGATTGCAGCTTTTTCTCGCTGTTTAGCTTCAGCTATTTGTACTTGTGCTTCAGCTTGCACTTCAGCCTGAATGTCTTGATAAAATCTGGTTTTCTTTAAGTCACTTAGTTCAAACATGGCGATAATTTCCTCTCTGGGTTTTTGGGGTAACTTGTAAACTATGATAGTCTCTAACAATTCGATCAGACTCTTTCTGATCGTGGTCAAAGAAAACAGAGGGAAATTGTTTGAAGATGGTGTAAAATAGGCTATCGGTTTTCATGGATTAGATTAGATTAGACCTCTCCAGAAATTAAAGGTGCGTTACCTGTAACCCTCGTAGAGACGTTGCATGCAACGTCTCTACATTCTTTTTTGGAGAGGTCTATTAGATTATTATAAACCGATCGCACAAAACGCTGCCCAATGATAAACGCTGCTGTAAGGTTTTTCAGTTTCATTGAACCTTTCTAGCACCTCTGTAATGTCTTCTTTTTGGTCGGCATCGAAACTATCGGAACTTTTCACCCATTGTAGCAAATCTGAAGTAAGGGCAGACTTAAACCAGCGCTGGGTGTCATGGAGGGCTTGACCAATGCTGACTCCGGGTTTGAGTAACTCATAGAATTTTACCATAATCAAGGCGGTGGAGAGGTCGTTGACGGCCCAAAGACTGGCCAGGGTTCCCATTGCGCCTGCGTGGAGAAATCCTGTTGGTAATCCAATATAATCTGACCGATTTTGCGTATCAATCAGGGCGGTTTCGCAGGCGGAGAGGACGACTAAACGGCACTGTTTTAGTTGGAGTTGGAAAATTTCAGCTAAGGTGAGGCATTTGGTAATGTCGGCTGTTTTACCATCGCGCCATGCAACGTAACGATTTGATCCCCCTAAATCCCCCTTAAGAAGGGGGACTTTGACAATTTCCGTCTCCCCCCTTCTTAAGGGGGGTTGGGGGGGATCTCCAGGTTGTGATCCCCCTAAATCCCCCTTAATAAGGGGGACTTTGACAATTTCCGTCTCCCCCCTTCTTAAGGGGGGTTGGGGGGGATCTCCAGGTTGGGAAGATTGAGATTCCTCTTCCTTGATAATACTCTCCGAGAGGGCAAGAAAAGAGTTTAGCGGATTCTCGGCATTGAAGGAACCGTGACAGGAGAAGTGGGCGCAGTGGGCGTTTTGTAACTGTTCTAAGTATTGTTCTAAGAGATTGATTTTACTGGCTTCTTTGCCGGGGAGAATTTGACGAATGGGGAATTTAGGGGCAATGCAGGTGACTTCTAAATCGGTGTAGGAAAGATCCAAAGTGGGGTTTTGCAGGGCGAGAAGTTGGTCAAAATTGGGGTGAATTTCGATCTGTTGCAGGAGTTGGCAACTGGGGGCGTATTGAATGCCTTGGAGAAATTTATCTAGGACAAATTCGCCATCGGTGAGGGGGAGGGCGTGAAGGGCAAACAGGTGCAGAAACCAGTGGGGAATTAGGATTAAGCGGGTACTTTTGGCGGGGAGAATTGTGGTAATTTCTAGGAGATTGGCAAGACGTTGGAGATAGGTGGGGAGTTGAGTTTGCCAGTGGCTTTTGCTTTGTCTGTAATCTGCCCGATATTCATTAACTAAATCGATTAATTCATTTCGTTGACGACTGCGATGTACTTTCAGCACGTCGGGGGAAGTGAGGACAAAGGTGATGATTTCTTCGTCGGTGATGTACCACTCAATCAGGGCGGTGTCTGGGGTGGTGAGGAGTTGGGTAATTTCCGTGAAGGTGATGGGTGTGAGGACTTTGGGAGTTGGCTGTTTTTGGGCGATTAGTTCGGCGAGATTGCGGGCTTTGTTGGCTTCGGCATATTCTAGCGCTTCTTGGTTGCTGTCCCGTTCTAGGCATACCTGCACCATGCCCATGTAGAGTTTATCCCACTCTAAATCGTGTTTTTGCTTAATTTCATTCCCGGATTGAATCAACTTCCGTAGGTAGGCGGCTCCGGCGATCGCATCTTTAAAGGTATGATATGCACTTTGGAGAGTTGTTTCTTTTTGTTTGGCGTCATCTGGTTTGGTTTGATGGAGATAATCTAGTTTTGCCAGATACTCCCAACCTAAGTTATTCAGAGTTTGTACATTTTCAAATGGGAACTGAGTACGGGTGCGGACTTGGAGTGCGGCGGTGTATGATGCGATCGCTAGTTCGATATTATCTGCTTTATCTTCTCTAATTCTGTCACTGTAGGCAACCGCCAGATTATTTTGGGTCATAGCCCAATCTTGGGGAAAGGCTTCACGGGTGTAGACTTGGAGTGCGGCGGTGTAGGATGCGATCGCTAGTTCGATATTATCTGCTCTATCTGATCTAATTCTGTCACTGTAGGCAGCACCCAGATTATTTTGGGTCATTGCCCAATCTTGGGGAAAGGCTTCACGGGTGTAGACTTGGAGTGCGGCGGTGTAGGATGCGATCGCTTTTTCGATATTATCTGCTCTATCTTCTCTAATTCTGTTACTGTAGGCATTTCCCAGATTATTTTGGGTCGTTGCCCATTGTTGGGGAAAGGCTTCACGGGTGTAGACTTGGAGTGCGGCGGTGTAGGATGCGATCGCTAGTTCGATATTATCTGCTC